>CANQQN010000024.1 GCA_947625995.1 uncultured Lachnospiraceae bacterium | reverse complement strand
CATGCCCAATATGGGGCTTGCCGTTGGCCGTGGGGGGACCGTCGTAAAATGTGTATGTCTCTCCTTCCTTCCGGCTGTCGATGCTCTTCTCAAAGATATCCTGATCCTTCCAGAACTGCTCGATCTTCTTTTCCCTTTCAACAAAATTCATGTTTGTTGAAACCTTCTGATACATAAATTCCCTCCTTTGCTTTCTAACAAAAAAACTTCGCCCGAAAAGGACGAAGCTGCTTCGTTTACCACCTATCGACATACCATCATATGCGTCTCCGGTAACGGCGGAGCGCCCGTCGACGCCTACATTGTCGGCGCCGCGACTCGGAAGTGATCCATCCCGGACTTACTCATACCGGCTTCCCACCATCACCGGCTCTCTGAAACTTTCGGTTTCGGGAACAATCTTCGTCACAGTCTTTTCTTATTAAATGTTGCAATTGAAACTATTATAATTGGATTTATTTGCCCTGTCAACCGGCACTTTTCAAAAAACCGCCAAAAATGCCGCCATTTTGGCTTACAAATCTATATTCTGCACAAATTCTCTTGCTATTTTTTCCCAAAGGTGCTAACATCTTTTTAACATTTTCCGCTGTCGTCCGAGGCTGCGCGCGTTTGCCGCGGCACAGACCGACGGCGGCCTTCCAAAAAAGAAAAGAGGTATGATTATGGCCGGCGAAAACTTAACCCTGCTGACAGATCTCTATGAACTGACGATGATGCAGGGATACTACAAGAGCAAAACAAACAAAACCGTTGTATTTGACGCTTTTTACCGCACCAACCCCTGCGGCAACGGCTATGCCATCGCTGCCGGGCTGGAGCAGGTGATCGATTATATCAAAAACCTGCACTTTTCAGAAAAGGAGCTTTCTTATCTGGGCAGTCTCGGTATCTTCGAGGATGATTTTCTGGAATATCTGAAGGATTTCAAATTCTCCGGAGACATCTACGCCATTCCCGAGGGTACGGTGGTATTTCCCAGAGAACCTCTGGTGAAGGTGATCGCGCCTATGATGGAAGCCCAGCTTGTGGAGACAGCCATATTGAACATCATCAATCACCAGAGCCTGATCGCCACCAAGACCGCCCGGGTCGTCCACGCCGCCGAAGGAGACGGTATTATGGAATTCGGCCTGCGCCGGGCACAGGGACCTGACGCCGGTGTATACGGAGCCAGAGCAGCCATGATCGGCGGCTGCGTAGGCACCTCCAACGTGCTTGCCGGGCAGATGTTCGACGTACCGGTAAAGGGCACCCACGCCCACAGTTGGATCATGAGCTTTGAGAATGAGTATATCGCTTTCAAGACTTATGCCGATCTTTATCCCAACGCCTGCACCCTTTTGGTGGATACCTACGACACACTGGGCTCCGGCGTTCCAAACGCCATCCGCGTGTTTACGGAAATGCGCCAAAAAGGCATAGAACTGAAAAATTACGGCATCCGCTTAGACAGCGGCGACCTTGCCTACCTGTCCAAAAAAGCCCGGAAAATGCTGGACGCCGCGGGATTTGAGGATGCGGTGATCTCCGCTTCCAGCGATCTGGACGAAAACCTGATCACCAGCCTCAAGATCCAGAAAGCCGCCATTACCTCATGGGGCGTCGGCACCAACCTGATCACCTCCAAGGATTGTCCCGCTTTTGGCGGCGTATACAAGCTGGCAGCGATCCAACAGGAGGACGGCACATTCCTGCCGAAGATCAAGCTTTCGGAAAACACCGAGAAGGTCACGAATCCCGGCAACAAGACGATCTTCCGCATCTACGAAAAAGAGACCGGCAAACTGAAGGCTGACCTGATCGCTCTTGCGGACGAAACCTTTGATCCCCAGCAGAAGATGAAGCTATTTGATCCTCAGGAAACATGGAAAAAGACCACACTGCCCGGCGGAAGCTACACCATGAAAGAACTGCTGGTGCCTGTTTTCCTGAAGGGCGAATGTGTCTACACCTCCCCCTCCGTCATGGAAATCCGGGAATTCTGCCGCCAAGATCTGGATACGCTGTGGGATGAGTGCAAACGTCTCACCAACCCTCACAAGGTCTATGTAGACTTGTCCCGGAAGCTTTACGACCTGAAGCAGGAGCTTCTGAACAAATATGACGCGGATGAAAAATAAATTCCGATACAAAAAATAACGGGGTTTCCAGAACTTCTGGAAGCCCCCATTTTTTATTTCTTAAATTTTTACGCCTCCATTTGTTTTCCCAAAAAACCGGCCGCGGAAGTCGCCAGCTTATGCTCCACCTCGCCCATTCTGGACCGGGGATCCTTGCACAGGATGGCCACGGAGCCGATTGCGTCTCCTTCGCAGATAATGGGGCTGATCATTTCGCTTTCAAATTCTTCATTGTCCTCATCTGTCAGCGACACATATTTTTTTTCATCTTTGGTGGCCGAAACCGCCGCACGGCCCTCAATCACTTCATCCAGCTTCTTGCTGATGGCCTTGCCGATGATATCCTTCTTTGCTCCGCCTGCTGCCGCAATGATCTGGTCGCGGTCGGTAATACAAACCGTATACCCTGTGGTCTGGGCAAGGGTGTCGGCATACTGTCTGGCAAACGCCCCCAGTTCTCCGATAGGGGAATACTTTTTCAAGATGATCTCGCCTTCCCTGTCCGTAAAGATCTCCAGCGGGTCGCCTTCCCTGATCCTCAATGTCCTGCGTATCTCCTTGGGCACTACTACGCGGCCCAGGTCATCTATTCTTCTTACGATTCCTGTTGCTCTCATATATCATTTCCTCCGTTTTCCTGTTGTATTTTACTCTCCGGATCTGATCCGGATGCTCCTTTTATGGATTTCCCTTTGGGAATAAGCTGTCAAGATCTCGCAAACGATTTCCGCATGTGGGTTTCCATTTATGGAGATAGTATCTGCAACCGGGAGAAAATTTATGTAAGCGCGCCACAATTCCTCCGTTTACTTTCGTAACAGTTTCTGCCTGCCTATTTTTTACTTAATCTCATGGATTTCATTCATCAAAAGCTCAAACAATTGCTTGTGCTTTTTCACGATCACCTGCAGGATCAGTCCGGCCACCCACAAAAGCATGGCAATATTTAAAAACACGCCGGCCACAATGAGGCTGGGAAATCTGGGCACAAGCCCCGTTTTGATAAACTCGTGGACGACCGGCAATCCGAGAAAAGCTGAAATGATCAGACAGACCACTGCAAAAAAATTAAAAAATACCGCAGGCTGATATTCCTTAAACAGCGTGGCGATGGTCTTCAGCACCCGGAAACCGTCCGTATAGGTGTTTAACTTGGAAACGCTCCCCGCAGGCCGGTCTTTATATTCCACAGGGATCTCCTTCAGAAGAAAATTCTTATCCACCGCATGAATGGTCATCTCCGTCTCGATCTCAAATCCTCTGGATAAAACAGGGAAAGTCTTTACAAACTCATAACTGAAAGCCCGGTATCCGGTCATAATGTCATGGATCCTGTTATTAAAAAGTGAATTGATCAGCCAGCGCACCACCCTGTTCCCCGCATTGTGAAAGGGCCGCTTATTTTCGGTAAAATATGTGGAGGAAAGCCTATCGCCGATGACCATATCCGCCTTTTTCTCCAGCACCAGATCACACATTTCTCTGGCAGATTTGGCCGGATAGGTGTCATCCCCGTCGATCATAAGGTAGCAGTCCGCTTCAATCTCCCGGAACATGCTGCGGATCACATTGCCCTTGCCCTGACGGTACTCATAACGAACTACCGCGCCGGCATTCTTTGCGAGCGCATCGGTGCCATCATCTGAATTGTTATCATAAACATAGATCACTGCCTCCGGCAGCGCCTCTTTGTAATCCCTGATCACTTTCTCTATGGTCTTGTTTTCATTGTAGCACGGTATCAGCACCGCGATCTTGTCTTTACGGCTCATAAAGACCTCCATTCCCTTTTATTTCCATTTGTTGCCGCAGATACGCGGCGCTTACCTTTCTTCAGAACCGGATCTCTGCTCCTCTTTTTGCAGGGCCACAAAAAACGCCGCCAGAAGGGGCATGGCAAACAGATAGGGGAGCACGTACCTGAAATAGGTGTTGGCGGGGGACGCCACGCAGATCAGCACTGTTGCCAGATAAGGCAGCATAGCCACAAAATACCGCCGCCATTTCTTTTGAAACAGCTGAACACTCAGATAAAACAGCGCCCACGTATTGATCCCGATATTTGAGAGCAGCCCCAGCAGAGGAATATAAGGAAACGAGACTCCCACGTTGCTGAGCGTGTCCCTCAGGCCTTTCAGGCCGTTATAATGGTAATCCACCAGTCCATTCTTCGTGATCCGGTTGTCATATTCATAATAAATATACCATTTCGTCTTGTTGGGGTAAAAAAATCCGTACACGTTGTTCATCGTCGCCTGAATATACGTATCCGGGTGTTTCAACAGCCCTTTGAACCAGAGAGAAAAATACGCTCCCAGTTCTTCCGTAGTCGTATATTTATTGTAATTGTTTTTCACCGGGTCGGCGAGCTCCGGGTCATACCGCTTTGCAAGATCCTCATATCCCAAAATCTTGTCTATGGTCTGCTTTTCCGCCTCTGTCAGATCCTCCTCGTGATCCCTTACATAGCGGGCCGTCTGCTGAAAGGGCACGGACAGCGCCTCGCGGATACTGCCGTTGGTGATGCCGAGGCCCGGCAGCAGCACCTTGAAATAGCCGCCGTAGAGCACCAGAAAACAGGCGAACACCGCCAAGAGCACCTTCCGGTTTCCTTTCATCACAAAAAACAAAAACGGGAAGGAGAGCAAGATCACATGCAGTCCGTTGTTTCTGGAAATGGTCAGCACAAACAGTAAAAGGACGGTCAACGCCGCCCGAAAAAGGGAGATCTTTCGGTCTCTGTTCCGGATCATGTCAAAAAGCAGCATCCCGTAAAGGATCATCCAAGACGTAAACAGCGTATCCTTTACCGCGGACATGGCATAAAAAGGGAACATGGGCGTCAGGCTGTAGATCAGAAGGGCCCCCAGCCGAAATCTCCTTGAAAGGCCCAGCTTTTTCATGTAGGCGATCGTGCCGGCCAGCACGCTTCCCAGCGCCAGCGTCTGAAACAGGCTATAGAAAAACAAGCCCAGATTGTCGCTGCCAAACAGCCGCCCAAGCTTGATCCCCATGCCCAGAAGCACACTGTGGGCCACCGGATGATGATTGGTCATCTTCACATTTTCATCGATCAGCACCACATAATCCGCATACTTGGTATCCTGATTAAAAAACTGCATGATCTGAAAACTGGGATCCGGCGAAAGAATGGCGGGATAAAACGCGACCATATAAACGGACCAGCAAAGAAGCATCAAAAACAGGCTGACCAGAAACGGGTGCCTCTCAAACAACGTTAAAAAACGATTCCGGAGAGAGCCTTTCTTCCGGGCCTGTACCTGCCCGGCCTCCAACACCGGCGACGGCGTCTCTTCCAAGGCGGCCCTGTCCCCGCAGACAGTCCAAGCTGCCTCCAGCAGCATAAACAACCGCCGGAACAACAGGAAAAACCCAACGCCCATCACCGCGGAACACACAAACAGGCCAACGCCGCCAAATACCAGTTTCCACGAATCCCGCTTCATATAGCTTTCCCCGAAAACCATAAAAAAAGAAAACAACGCTGCCAGCCCTGTCAGTCCGGGGCGCAGGCGCAGCCCCTCCAGCCTTTGACGAAGCTTCGGCAAAAAAAATTCCGCGTCATAAAAAAAATACAATGCCGCCACAGTCAATGCGGCGGTAAAAACCGGCTCTTCAATAAGCTTTTTCAAATAGGAAATATCCTGTTTAATGACGATCTCTCTCGGGAAAAAAAGCGCAAACGCCGTAAACAACGTGGCTGCTACGGCTTTCCAATGTCCTATCCTTTTTTCAGACTCCATACAAATTACCCTTTTACCTATTATTTACTGTTTTCACTATAACATACTTTTGCCTTTTTTCAATAAAAGCGGCCGAATTCACAATATATTCATAAAATATTGCAAATTCGGCCGATAATGTTGTGGTGTGCTACGGTCCTATTTTCTTTTCTTGTATTTTGTTACTCTGGCGTCCTTAGGGAACAGCTTCCGCTCCTCAACAGAGGCCATGGGCACATCGTCATTGAACTCCTCCAAAGGAACACTCTTTGGTTCATTCATATCATCGTCCCGGCCCCAGACATTCCATATGCCTGTCACCTGTAACAATTCCCTCTGTGTAACACGATCCATGCAGGCTCTGTTGTTGATCATACAAAAAGCCCGCACCCGGTGAAAGCTGTTTGGCTCACAATGGAAAGGATAGAATACCTCAAGATGATCTGTATTTTCTGCATAAACCGGATGATTTTCCACCTGCTCCCAGATACCGTCCCGCAAAATCTCACAGAGAAGAAAGATCTCCAGATCCTTTTCCTTCTCATAAGTATACAGGCCGACACGAGCCATAATAATATTGCTTAATCGTCTGGTGACACAGACCTTTGCATGGCGGATCAACGGTCCCTGTGGATTTACAAAATCAACCTTTGGAATTACTTGTCCAGCCATAAGCTATCTGTCACCGTTTCCTTTCTCGTCTGCACGCCATTGTGCAGCGTGATATGAATTCCTTCCGCACGGTAATAGTACCCTACAGGAACTTCCTGCTGCACATATGCCGTACTCATATAATCATTGCTCTCCGAGTGCTGGAGCAGCCTGTAAATCTGCCACTTGCCACCTTTATATTGCTCCAGCATCACCAGCGCAGTTACTCTAAAGATGGTCGTGGTGGCAAATGTTCTCGCTCTGGCGCACATCACATGATTCCCTAAATATTCGATATAAGTACTCCCCTTTTTAAAGTAGCTGGTATCCTGTGTGGAAGCAATTCCCTGTATGGAGGTAGCCAGATCAGAAGCGGTCGTATCAGCCTCTTTCAGATCTCCCTTCTTTGCCGGACTTGAGGGAAACTCCGCTCCGGGCGGCACCTCCAGCGCGTAGGCGCATACCGTACCGGACAGCGCCATGACAACCATCAGCAACAGCGCCGCCATGCCTTTGAAATAGCGTTTTTTCTTTTGTGATTTCATAATCATCCTCCTTCTGAAAACGTTTTTACATAAAGAATACGAAAAAACACCTCCAAAAATCACGCATTTTTTACGTTTTTCGACATAATTCGATAGCCTTTTTGACCCTGTTTTTCAAAAGTGTTTCTTTGTGAAACTTGTTTAAAACACTCCCGCGTATTCCCGGACTCGATTTTCTGAAAAATTCATACAAGGACGAAACCGTCATGCTCCCCAAGCCGGATGTAATCCTGCATCATATCCGGCCAACCGGCCACCGGCTGCTCATGTATATTCATGTCGACGCGTTTTATCAAAAAAGCGGCACGATATCTATTGAAGAACCAATCCGGTTATACTATAATATTATTGTGTTATTGTGCTGTGGGAAGGAGTTAACTATTATGAAGCCTGTGCTGACAATCGCTGAACTTATTGAATCCGCAAGACGTTTCTGCGAAATCGAAAGTGAAGAAAATCATGTTACGTTGATCGGCGTTACCGATGGGAAAGCCGTGGGAACATATGTCGAGCATAAATTTCAGCATTTTCTCCAATCACGCTATCGCGTGGAAATTGGAAATAGCGCAAAAGGCATTGATCTGCCCAGCGCCGGTATTCAGACAGACATTAAAGTTACTTCCATAACGCAACCGCAGTCAAGCTGCCCATTTAAAAATGCCCGCCAAAAGATTTATGGGTTAGGATATCATCTGTTGGTTTTTGTATATGATAAGCGCGATACCGATCATTCGTGCACATTACACTTTACCCATTGTACCTTTATCAACAAGAGCAGAACCGCCGATTTTACTATCACAAAGCGCTTGCGAGAAATGGTATCTGACGGAGCAAACAAGGAAGATATTATCGGGTTCTTACAAGACAGAAATGTTCCCGGGGATGAGATCGTTTATAATGACCTTGCAGATGAAATCATCCATGATCCACCGAAACAGGGATATTTGACAATAAGTAACGCGCTGCAATGGCGGTTGCAGTATACACGCGTTATTACCTTAAATAATCTCGTTAAAGGTGTTGTGAATTATGAGTGGTAAACGTGAATTTGGAGATTATCAAACTCCGGTTGAGTTTGCAGAGAAGGTCTGTCAATATCTGAAAAATAACCGCCATATCGCGCCAACTGCAGTTATTGAACCGACTTGCGGCTTAGGCAGCTTTGTAAAAAGCAGCCTTTTATTTGATGCAAAAGAATATTACGGAATTGAAATCAATCCGGAGTATTGCGCTTATTGTAATGAAACCATACATGATGAAAGAGTAACGATCATCAATTCTGATTTCTTTCGCTTTTCATCAAAGAATCTCATAAAGGACAGATCAAAAATTCTTGTCCTTGGGAATCCACCATGGGTTACAAACAGCACTCTGTCTACTCTCGATTCTACTAATTTGCCGGTTAAAGCTAATTTTAAAGGATTAAATGGAATTGACGCAATTACAGGGGCAAGTAATTTTGATATCTGTGAGTATATGATCTTACAGCTTATAAATGAGTACAGAGATACGAATACTGTTATTTGTATGCTTTGTAAAACAACAGTTGCGAGAAATATTTTCAAAGAATTAAAAAGGAATCATATTGCGTTTTCTTTATGTGACATTTTAGAATTTGATGCCGCAAAAGTGTTTGGGATCAATGCAAGCGCTTGCATACTGTTTATTCAGCTTTCGGACAGGATTATGTCATCGGATGTTTGCAATGTCTATTCTTTTGAACATCCAGAAAAAATCAAATCACAATTTGGATATTTAAATGGTCATTTTTATAGCAATTTAGATGCGGAAACAGAAAATTTTGACGGTAGATGTTGTTTTGAATGGCGACAGGGGGTAAAGCACGATTGTTCAAAAATCATGGAATTGACCATGCACAGCGGAATACTTCAAAATGGGCAAAAGGAAACTGTTCAAATTGAAAATACTCTTGTGTTTCCTTTAATCAAAAGCAGTATGTTTAAAACACCTGTTATTCATAGGTTTTCAAAATATGTGATTGTTACGCAGAAAAAAACGCGGGAAGATACGGAGCACCTTAAACAGGACGTTCCGAAAACATGGGACTATCTAAATGAGAACAAAGAATTATTTGAGCGCAGGAAGAGCTCCATATATCATGGCTCACCGCCGTTCTCTATGTTTGGAGTAGGCGATTATTCGTATTCTACATATAAGGTTGGAGTAAGCGGATTTTATAAACGTCCACTTTTTTCCGTACTGTATTCGGACGACAAGAAGCCTGTTATGACCGACGACACCAGTTATTTTATTTGTTTTGACAGTTATGATATGGCGTATGTTGCCATGCTTTTATTAAATTCAGAGAAAGTTCAGGTTTTCCTTACCAGCATCGCGTTTCTGGACGCAAAAAGGCCTTATACAAAAAAAGTTCTTGAACGCATTGACTTTGATAAAATTGTTAATTCAGTTAAGATCGATGAATTAACCCAAACAGAGCAATACCTAAAATTGCCATTGTATGTAACTCCTTCCATGTATGATGCTTTTAAGTCACAACTCGATCTTGGTCAAATGCGATTTGTTTGAATCTGCCCGTTTTCGACCATTCACGGGGACAAATGCTCCCATAAAAGATTGCAAAAAATAAACGTCCATTTCCGAAACAGCTGTCACCTTCAGCCGCCGGAAATGGGCGTTTTGGTTTTATATTCCGGATTTTCGATTCCCGCTGCATTACTGATGTTGTTATGCTTTATGCAGGACAGTCATTCTAATTTGATTGAAAAGAAATCCCTTTTACTAACTTTTCAAAATCTTCATATGGTACTTCAGAGTCTACCAAATATAACGTATGATTGTATACGATTTCTGCGTATCCATCTTGTCTTCCCTGAGTATTCTCAATTCCATATAGTCGAACATAAGAGTCATCATTGCCGTCATACTTGTATTCATCCATTAATTCTCCATCAACTAAATCCTGTCCCTTTTTTCCATTTTTAATCTGACGTGTTTCAATTACCACATAATTACCATTATAATAATATCTAAAAGTTAATGTTTTGTTGTTTCCATAATATTCCGCTTTTCTAAATAACCACTCATCACCGACCCCTTCAAAATACATTCTCTCGGCGCCAATGACTTCCTTCGCCTTCTCCCAAGCCTCGGTTTCATCATAAAAATTTTCTGCCGCTTTATCATCGTCAATGGTCATCACTGTGTCCACATCAGAAAATATATGCAGACCCAGATTATCCAAAAACTTCCTTGCACTCTGGCTGGTCATGGGCACGGCGATCACCACCGCAAGACACGCCGCCACGGCAACCCCGATCTTGATCCTCCGGCTTCTGGCATAAGCAGCCTTCTTTTCCTCGAACATCCTCTTTTCCCGCTCCAGATCGATCCGCTCCTTCAACGCCGCCTTCCTCTGCTCGTCAAAATAAGCATCAACCTCGGCTTTTTCCTTATCCGAAGCAGCCAGAGCCTGCTCGATCTTTTTCGGCGTCTCCACCATACTCTCATAGAGCAGCTTATCCACCTGCTCGTCGGAAATAGAATTTCGTTTTGTCTGATGCCTCATATCCGTCATCCTCTCTTGACCTTTCTGAAAAATCCATGTAAAATATCTGTGTGCTGAAGTCCAAACATAAACAGGAGATCAGATTGAAAATCACACCGATGTGCCGATCTTTCAATCGGCTATTTGTGCCGGAGCGTCCCAAATAGCCCTGTTGGCAGATGAGAAGCTGCAACCGCAGATTTCTTATCGCCCCGTCACATAACGCTCCGGAATGGAGATTATCATGAAACGAATCGTACTTACCGGCGGTGGCACTGCCGGACACGTAACACCGAATATCGCTCTTTTGCCCCGTCTCAAAGAACTGGGCTTTGAAATTGAATATATTGGTTCCTATGACGGCATTGAAAAAAAACTGATCGAAGATTTCCAGATCCCTTACCACGGCATTGCCTCCGGCAAATTAAGAAGGTACTTTGACCTGAAAAATTTTACCGATCCCTTTCGCGTGATCAAGGGATATACGCAGGCCATTAAGCTGATGAAGGATCTAAAACCCGACGTTGTCTTTTCCAAAGGCGGATTTGTATCCGTTCCGGTGGTGCTTGCCGCCAAAAGATGCAAGATTCCCGCGGTAATCCACGAATCCGACATGACGCCGGGCCTTGCCAACAAGATCTGCCTTTCTTCGGCTACAAAAATCTGCTGCAATTTCCCGGAAACGCTGTCCCATCTGCCGGAGGATAAGGCGGTGCTCACCGGCTCCCCTATCCGAGGTGAACTGCTGTCCGGCAACGGACTGGCGGCGCTGGACTACTGCGGCTTTACCGCAAACAAACCTGTGATTCTCGTGATCGGCGGAAGCACCGGATCCGTGATCCTGAACAACGCGGTCCGCATGGCGCTGCCGGAACTGACCAAGGATTTTCAGGTGATCCATCTGTGCGGCAAAGACAAGACCGACCCCGCCTACGACAATATAGAGGGCTACAGGCAGTATGAATATATCAAGCGGGAGCTTGCGGATATGTTTGCCGCAGCCTCGGTTGTGATCTCCCGGGCAGGCGCAAACGCCATCTGCGAGCTGCTGGCGCTGAAAAAGCCCAACATCCTTGTTCCCCTCTCTGCAAAAGCAAGCCGGGGCGACCAGATCCTGAACGCCGCGTCCTTTGAAAAACAGGGCTTCAGTACGGTGATCCCGGAGGAGGAACTGACCATTGAGCGGCTGACCGCCGCTGTAAGGGACACTTACCAAAACCAACACCTGTTTATAGACGCTATGAAATCCAGCGCGCTTTCTGATGCTGTGGGAAAGATCTCCTCCCTGCTGGATCAGCTTGCCACAGATTAGCCAATTTTGGAAATCATATATATAAATACACAAAAAGAGTTTCTTATTTACAGAAGCTCTTTTTTACATTATCATTATTTGTTTCTTTCGTCAACCTTTTTATTTTCATTTTCCCCTAAAAACTTATCAAACGCGTACTTCAACTCCTGATTCTGCTTCATAAGCTCTGCTTTCAGCCATTGTCTCACCCTGTATTTCAGAGAAGTCACCGCGTTATTGTTGATGTGAAAGATCGCTGACAACTCTTCGGTGGTCTTATTTCCATAAAGAACCTCCACCATAAGCTGATACCATCTTTTGTTTTTCTTGTACAATTTCCTGAATATCTTGTCGATCCTGTTTTGTGCGTCCCAAAATTCAATACTGTCCTCGATGGTATCCAGATACAGGCTCTTACAGACTTCATCGTCAAAGGGCTGATGGCTCAGTTCGGTTTCGCCGTGCTTTTTAAGATAATCTTTGGATTCATTGGACGCTACTTTGATCAGCCATGCCTTCACATGTTCCTTGTTGTGAAACATGTCCATATTCTTATCAAGCTTCACAAATACTTCCTGCATAATATCTTCTGCAAGGTGAAAATCCTTTATCATGCTGTAGGCGATATGAAATACCAGTTTGGAAAACTCATTGTATAATTCATCAAAATTCAATGTGCTCCGGTCCTTCATGACCTGCCTCCACGGCTCCTTTTGTCAGTTCTCTTCTGTATTGATCAGCGCTGCTGTCTCTTCAAGCTCTTCCTGCGTAGGGGCGCCGGGCTTCCATGCGGGAAGACCCACGCTATCGCCCTGATAACGAGGGATCAGGTGCATATGAAAATGAAAAACCGACTGGCCCGCCACTTCGCCGTTATTTTGAAGAAGGTTGAATCCTGTGCATCCAAGGGCTTTGTTCATTCTGGCCGCAACGCGCTTTGCCACAACAAATACCTTTGACGCAGTGGCGTCGTCCATCTCAAACAGGTCCGCAAAATGTTTTTTGGGCAGCACAAGCGCATGTCCTCTGCTGGCCGGACCCAGATCCAGAATTGCGCGAAATTCCTCATCCTCATATATGGTTTTTGAAGGAATCTCCCCGTTTGCTATCTTGCAAAAAATACAATCTTTCTGCATACGATCATCTCCTGTATATTCTTGAAAAATAATAAATGCCGCCAAGCAGTATGCCTCCGCAAAGCCCTGCAATATGCGCCGCATTGTCAACATTGATGGAAGTGTATCCCTGATAAATACTGAGCAGCACCATAAGGATCATTCCCTGCCTGCGCACCTGTGCCAGACGCCCGCATCGCAGCAGCACCAGCAAAAACATAGCGCCGATCACCGCAAAAACGGCGCCGCTGGCCCCTGCGGAAACGACTACTCCCTCTGCATGGTACAGATTCCACAGAGAAAAAAGATTTCCTATCAGTCCGCCGAACACATAAATAATACAAAAAGGAACCGGTCCGATCTCCTGCTCTAAATATCTTCCCGTAAAAAACAATACAAACATGTTATTTAGAAGGTGTACGAACCCAAAGTGCAGAAACATAGCTGTCAACAGGTAATACTGCTTCCCGGACTCTATCGCCTGAACGGAAAGGGCGCCGTGAGACGCCATGAACAGGGAATCCTTGGTATCTCCCAAAAGCTCCATGATCAAAAATACCACTGTGTTGATAAGTATCATTGTCACAGTCCCTTTGGGAATGTAGTCGTCATTTAAATACAAAAACGCATCATTCCTCAAAAATTATATTACCTATAGATTATATCATATCTTTCAGAAGAAAACATAGCTTTTTTTCAAAAAGTTACAAAAAATAGCCGTCTCGCCCTGACAAGCTGACGGCTATTTTGCTTAAGTTTCGCCAGAGTGGGTGAGTTACGGTCACCCTCTAGCTGTCTTTGTAAGTATACTATATTCTATTTCCTGTCAAATTACAATACCCTTTT
>CANQQN010000023.1 GCA_947625995.1 uncultured Lachnospiraceae bacterium | reverse complement strand
TGATACAGGACTGCATAGAATCATCCCGCAGTATCCGCACAGGAGACGAAGTACGGCTTTCCACTCCGGACAGGAGCACGTCGTCATCTGCAAATCTCCGGATCTTCTTTCCGCAGGAAAGGATCCCTTCTTCCAAAGCATTTCCGATAACCGGAGGAAAAATTCCCCTTACATTGGAAAAGGTATTTTCCCCTTTGGTCTGTGGGATCACACTTCCAAAACCGGCGCTGATCCGGTTGGCTCTGAAGTCTCCGAATCTCTGCACGGGAATTTTCCCGCCTCCCACAGCAAACGCGCGTTTTTCCAGCGCTCTTTGAAAATAAACGCCGGCAAGGGGACCCGGCATTTTGTTCTTTTCGCCAAGCTGCAAAAGAAAAGGCCCGTAATCCTCAGGGGTCACCGTCACGATCATGGCGGAATTGGCATTTTTCCCGTCCCGGGCAGAATGGCTCATGCCGTTTACCGCAAGCATGCCCTGCTCCGAGGACGCGTTCACCACATAACCGCCAGGACACATGCAGAAAGAATAAACGCCTCTGTTGCCGGCAGATTTTGCAGTCACCTTATAAAAGGCCGGCGGCATCTCATAGGGACAGTCTGCTCCATACTGGCTTTCATCGATCCATGTCTGGGGATGTTCGATCCGCACGCCGACCGCAAAGGATTTGCTTTCCATAAAAACACGCCTGTCCTGAAGCATAGCCAGCGTATCTCTGGCGCTGTGGCCAATGGCGAGAACCGCAATGTCGGCAGGCAGGAGTTCCTCCTGATTGATCTCAAGGGCGCAGATCTTCCCGTCTTTGATCACAAGATCCGTTACACAGGAGGAGAAACGGATCTCTCCTCCCAACGCAAGGATCTTGTTTCTTATATTTTTTACAATGTCCGCAAGCATATCGGTACCCAGATGCGGCCTGCTTTCATAGAGGATTTCCGGCGGCGCGCCGTTTTCCACAAAACACCGCAGCACTTCTCTGTGACGGCCTTCTGGGTCTTTTACAAGAGTATTCAGCTTGCCGTCGGAAAAGGTACCTGCGCCGCCCTCTCCGAACTGTACATTGCTCTCCGTATTCAAAATACCGGTCTGCCAAAACGTATTGACATCCTTTATACGCTGTTCCACCGGCTTGCCTCTCTCCAGCAGGATGGGACGATACCCGCATTTGGCAAGGTATAACCCGCAAAATAATCCTGCTGGGCCTGTGCCGATGATCACCGGCGGATGGGGAATCTTCTGACAGCCCCCTTCTGGAAACACATAGGGCTTTTCCTCATAGACCGAAATATCCCCTTTCTGCGCCCTTTTTAGGATCTGCTGCTCCAAATGCTTCTCCAGACGGATGCCAACAGAAAAGCTATAGAATAAATGGGGCTTTTTTCGTGCATCCAGCGCTTTTCTGATGATATACAGTTCTGTGATCTGCTCCGGCCTGACGTGGAGAAGCCTTGCGGCTTTCTTTTTTAGCAGAGAAATACAGACCATTTCCTCCCTGCATTTGTCAGGGGTTAGTTTTAATTGATTCAGTCTCAGCATTTTTCAATCCTCTGCTGCGTGAAGTCCCGCCACATAGCCGCTGGACCATGCCCACTGCAGATTGTACCCTCCGCACATACCGTCCACGTCCAGAAGCTCCCCCGCGAAATACAGATGAGGAACCAGATGAGACTGCAGTGTGCCTGGGTCCACTTCGGATGTATCTACGCCGCCTGCGCACACCTGCGCGGCCTCAAAGCCCCGAGTGCCGGTAACCGGAAGACGATAATCCAAGATCAGTTCTGCAAGAGACTTCCATGTAGACGCGCTGCACGCCTGCGCTTTCGTCATCACGGATAATCCGGCTTTCTTTACAATGGCAAGGGCAAGCTTTTTGGGAAAAATACCGGTGAAGAAATGCTCCATAGTCTGCCATGGGCGGTTCACAGCCCGCTGTAAGAGATAATAGAACAACCGGTTTTCCGAAAAATCCGGGAGAAAATTAATATGCGCGGTCACCTTTTTATTCTCGCGGAGAGCCCTTGAACCGTAACGGCTAACCTGAAACACCGGAATGCCTGAGATCCCGTACTCTGTAAGCTGCAATTCTCCCCGGTCCTGAGCCACAGCCTCATCTTCCACATACAGCGTGACCTTCGCATCACACCGCACGCCTGCCACGCCCGGAAAAATACTGTCTTCACAATAAAGCTGCACCAGGGCGGGCACTACCGGAACTACACTGTGTCCGAAGGCTCTGGCAAGAACATATCCGCTGCCGTCCGATCCGGTGATCGGAGCCGCCTTCCCCCCGCAGGCCAAAATCAGCCTGTCCGCTTCGTAAGAAGCATGATTCGTCTTAATAGTAAATCTATCCTTCCAAAGAATATCCTTGATCGATTCATCACAGCGGATACGAACGCCAAGATGCTCCGCCTCAAAGCGCAACGCGTCTAAAACTGCCGACGCCTGCTCGCTGTATGGATAGATATAGCCATTCTTATCTTTTGCAAGGATTCCAAGCGTTTCAAAAAAATTCAGCGTGTCCTCCACAGTAAATTGTTTTAACACACCGGCCACAAAATCTTCTCCTCCGCCCCTGTAACAGGACGGATCCAGTTGGAGATTCGTAAAATTGCAGCGTCCGTTACCTGTAGAAAGGATCTTCTTTCCTACACGCTCTTTATGCTCGATCACGGTGACCTTTCCGCCGTTCTGAGAAGCCGTGATGGCTGCCATCAGTCCGGAGGCACCGCCGCCAACCACAACAATATTCATATTGCTCACCCTTTATCCGCATGATCGTCTGCCACAGCATTCTGAGCCATGACAGAAGGCTGCCCTGTCTGCTTCATTTCCTGCGTCCGCTTTTCCTCCGCCACGGCGGTTTCGTTTTTGTAGGATCTGATCTTTCCGGAAACCCGGAAGAGAATGACCAGATTGCAGACGCCGTCTACAAAAAGCACCAGCGGAACATACCAGCTGACAGTCCCCGCCTCATTTACAAAAAGACGCTCCTCAGAAAACAGGATCACCCCTGCCATGACCAGCGTTATGACGGAAAGGATCAAAAAGACGACCCACCTTTCGTCCTTCAGCCTGCGGAGTGTCAGCGCATCCTGAATCTTCATGACGCTTGTAAGGACTGCCGCCGCGCCCAGAATGCGGGGAATCCACATCACTGACATAGCCATATGCTGCAAAAACAGCCAGATGCCGAAAATGATCATCAGAAGCCCAAAAGAAAAATTATAATTTCCGGGTTGCATATACCCGTCATTGATCAGATATCTGATCACCCAAACCATGCCAAGGACGATCAGCGTCCCCGACATAATATAGATGATATACCCAAGACCGCCCTTTGCGAACAACAGGATGGCACCCATAAGAAAATAAAAGAGAGAGACGATCATCAGGATATTGATCCCTTTTTTTGTGTTTTCTTTCGCTTTACTCATGTTTTTCAGCCTCCTGATCATATAATCTGCCGATATAATAAAAACCCCTGCATTCTGAAAGCAGGATGCGGTAAAGGCCGCCGATCATATCGGGCGTACCGGGAAAATGTACCAGACAATTGTTGCTCATTCTGCCGGTCACAAGAGAAGCATCCTGTTCGTTCATTCCCTCCGCCAAAACCTCCTGCACCGTACCGGTCATAAGCGCCGCCCGGGATCTTGCGGTATCCTGCACAAGCTTCAGCAGCCGGTCGAACCGTTCATGAACGACATCCTCCGGCACCTGATCTTCCATGGCCGCAGCCGGCGTTCCCGTCCGCTTTGAATAAATAAAGGTAAACGCGTTGTCAAACTGTACTCTGCGCACCACGTCCAGCGTATCCTGAAAATCTTCCTCCGTCTCTCCCGGAAATCCCACAATGATATCCGTCGTAATAGAGATATCCGGAATTTCCCTGCGGAGCTTCAATGCCAGCGCCAGATATTGCTCCTTGTCGTATCTGCGATTCATCAGCTTTAACAGGCGGCTGCTTCCCGATTGAAGGGGCAGATGCAGATGCCTGCATATTTTATCCGATTGCTTCATAACGGCGATCAGTTCGTCTGACAGATCCTTTGGATGAGAAGTCATAAACCGGATCCGTTTAAGGCCCTCTATCTTTTCCACTTCCCGCAAAAGCCCTGCAAAGGTCATGCCATAATCTGGCTTTTTCCCATAGGAATTTACATTCTGTCCAAGAAGCATTACTTCCTTAACACCATCCGCCACAAGCCGCTCTATTTCCAGCAGGATATCCGACGGTCTGCGGCTCCTCTCTCTCCCGCGGACATATGGCACGATACAGTAGCTGCAGAAATTGTCGCAGCCGAACATGATATTGACCCCGGATTTGAACGGATATTTCCGCTCCACCGGAAGATTCTCCACGATCTTGTCTGTGTTATCCCACAGGTCAATGATCATGCCCTGCTGTTCATAGCTGTTTACGATCAGTTCCGCCAGTTTGAATATATTATGAGTTCCAAAAATAATATCTACAAAACCATAAGATTTTTTGATCTTTTCTACCGCGGACGGCTCCTGCATCATGCAGCCGCAGAGCGCGATCTTCATCCGTGGATTTTTCTTTTTCTCCGCGTGTGCCACCCCAAGCCTGCCGTATAACCGCTGGTTGGCGTTGTCCCTGACCGTGCAGGTATTGTAGATCACGAAATCTGCATGCTCGGACTCCACAGGCTGATAACCGATATCCCGCAAAATGCCGGAAAGCTTCTCGGAATCTCTTGCGTTCATCTGGCAGCCAAATGTGATCACCGCCGCAGTCTGCATACGTCCCAGCCGGTCGTTTTCTCTTTTTACGATCCCGGCCGCCTTTTTTACAAAATAAAGCTGCCGGTCCGGCTCCTCTGCCGGAATTTCCGATGTATTCCACTGGGTTTCCCCGTTGCTGCCCATACGCGCACTCCTTTACAAGCTTGTCTTTGCCGATACCAGATCCCGGATCACCTCTCCCGCCATGATCAGTCCCGCCACCGGCGGAACAAAGGCATTGGAGCCCGGCACTTCCTTCCTGTTCTCTGTCTTTTCGCCACCAGCCGGTTTCAAAGGTTTTTCCTTGGAATAAACCACCTTCAGGCGCTCTACACCTCTTTTTTTCAATTCTCTGCGCATCACTCTTGCCAGCGGGCATCCGGAGGTTTCATAAATATCCGCCACCGCAAAGGCCGAGGGATCCATTTTGTTCCCGGCGCCCATGCTGCTGATCACAGGTGTTTTGGCCTTCTGTGCCTGCAGGATAAGCTCGATCTTTGCAGTCACCGTATCAACAGCGTCCACCACATAAGAATATGCGGAAAAATCAAATTCCCCGGCCGTCTCCGGCAGAAAGAAGCACTTGTGCACAGTAACCGTGGCAGCGGGGTTAATGTCAAGAATGCGGTCCTTCATGATGTCCACCTTGTACTGCCCGATCGTTTTCGTGGTGGCTATGATCTGCCTGTTTATATTGGACAAACAGATCCGGTCGTTATCCACCAGATCAATGGCGCCCACACCGCTTCTTGCAAGGGCCTCCGCTGTATATCCGCCTACTCCGCCAATGCCGAACACCGCCACTCTGGCGCCGGCAAGAATCTCCATGGCTTCTTTTCCAAGCAAGCGCTCTGTCCTTGAAAATTGACTACACATGGCACTTTGTCTCCGTCGATTACGATTTCTTCTTCAAGTAGCGGTTTTTGATCCATCTGCCGCTTTCTGACAGCGCGCTGTCCGGATACTGCGTCGTACCGGTATATCCGCTGTTCAGCAGGGCGCTGGATTCTGCCTTATTGGACAGGTTCCAGCAGACATAACTGATCTTTTTCTGATCCAGCAGGTCCAGCCACTTTTCTGTGGATGCAAAATCGTTGCCGCCGTTTCCGGAGGCGTCGCAGGTACCGAATTCCGAAACAAACACAGGAAGTCCCTTGCTATAGGCGCTGTTCAGATCATTCCTGAGACTGTCCCCATGGGTAGCCGCGTAAAAGTGAAGAGAATACATCAGATTATCATATCCTGTGATAGGACTGTCCGCCGCCTCATTCACAAACTGGGACCAATTGGGGGTTCCCACAAGGATCACGGCTTTCCGCGCATTGCTGCGGATGACAGGAATCACCTGATTTGCGTAATTCTTGATATCCGCCCAAGAAGTCCCGCCATTGGGTTCGTTGCAGATCTCATAGATCACATTGGGACAATCCCGGTAATGTGAGGAGATCTCCGCGAAAAAGCCCTTTGCGGCTTCCATATTCTGCAGGGGATTCCCGTCACTCAGCACATGCCAGTCCACGATCACATACAGGCCAAGGTCAATTGCCGCGTCCACCCCTTTGTAGATCAGCGCCTTAAGCTGTGTCTGGTCTCCGCCGGAGCAATATCCCATATATTCGGCGGTATACATGGCCAGACGCACCACACTGACATTCCAGTTATCCCGTAGATACCGGAAGGAATCCTCGTTTACATAATCTGGAAACCAGCTTATCCCGTGGGTACTGATGCCTTGAAGCGAAACCGGCTCTCCTGCCTGACCGGTCAGCTGCGTGCCCTTTACGGAAAGCTGCCCGTGAATCCCCACAGGCGTGGTATTCTCTACAGGCGGTTCTTCCCCATAGCGATATGGCGTACGGATCTTGACCACAAATTTTAAGATCTCCAGCGCGTCAGAGGATTCGATCACTCCGTTTTCATCGATATCCGCCAGCAGAAAAGGGATCTTCTCTGTGATCGGCATCAGCTTCACAGTGTGCTTCAGCGCAAGCAGCGCGTCGTCGGATTGCACCAGCCCGTTCAGATTGATGTCGCCCCAATGATAATTTCCGGCATCGGACACCGCTTTATTTTCTGCCGCATGTACGCAAAAACCGGACAATACTATGCAGGCCAGCAGGCAGAAAACAAACGTCCTCCTGCGTAGTCTTCTTATATCAGTAGTAGCCGTCCTATGATCTGTCATATCTTTCTTCCTCGCTTTCCTTTTTTTAGCTCAAATTGCTCTCTCTCCGAAAATGATTCTCAGAATATCCGCATTTTTGGTCATTTTCATGATGCTCTTTGGTTTCTTTCCATTTGATCCCGGCGCAGACGGCGGCTGCCACCGGATCATTTATGATACGGTTCTCCATTTGTGATCCGGTATCCGCGATAGATCTGCTCAAGCAGGATCACGCGCATCAGCTGATGGGGAAACGTCATCTTTGAAAAACTAAGCTTCCTATCCGCTTCCCGCAATAGCTCCTTATCCAGACCAAGGGAACCGCCGATGAGAAACACAAGATGGCTGACGCCGCGGATCCCCAATTGCTCCACGGTCTTCGCAAAAGAAACGGAATCCATCGGTACGCCGTCAATGGCAAGGGCGATCACATAGGCCCCCTGTCCTATGTATCTGCGAATACGCGCGCCTTCTCTGGCTTTGATCTGCTCCTCCTCCGTCCGCGAACCGTGATCCGGCGTCTTTTCGTCGGCCACCTCAATGATCTCAAGCCTGCAATAAGCCTGCAGACGCTTGGCATATTCCGCGACGGCATCCTTCCAGTATTTTTCCTTTAATTTCCCTACGCAGATAACCGTGATCTTCATTCCGTAAAAACTTCCATATTCATATTCAGATCGTGTACAAGCATGCGGAAAACCTCCGCATCCTTGGCTTTTTCCTTCCGGATATAGATGCAGTCGGGCTGAACGATATGATAAAGCTTTACCACCACGGTACAGCAGCCCTTATAATAATGATAGCTGTCTTTGTCTGTTTTCATATCCGGCCATTCCTCACAGGTCACATAAGTACAATAGCGGCCTCCGTACATCTCACCGGCCTCAGGCTGAAAGATCATATGTACGCCAAGCTCCTGACAGATCCGTTCTCCCTCTTCAAAAGCTGTCTCATGCCGGTAATAGGCTTCCTCTGACGGGAACTGCAGTGGGTTTGCAAACATGCTCACGACCACCCTGTCATTGTTTTTCAGAGCTTTTTGGATCAGCGTCATGTGCTCTCCGGTCACTTTTCCCATTGTGGGCACCAGAGCAATGGTCTGATCTTGCTTTTTCCAATATCTTACGATATCCCTCATATGCTCAATATGTGTTGTCTTTGTCATTTAACCCACTTCTTTCCGTCAAATATAATCACATTATAGCATCATGTATTTCTTTTCGCAATTCCAATTCCCTCAAAATGTAATTTGTTTATTATTTTCCCGTCTGAAGATTTTTTCCAATTTTATCCGCTTAAAATCTATTTTTTTTGAATACTTTTAAAAAAACGGCTCATACTAATCCCATACAAAAGTAATATATGAAAAATATCAGCTACAAGAAGAAAGGGTTGAACAGTATGAATTCTAAAGGACTTGATTACACAGTCTTAATTTTAGCCATTGTAGGTACCATCAACTGGGGGCTCATCGGTTTTTTTAAATTTGACCTGATCGAATTCCTCTTTGGCAATATGACAATGCTCTCACGCATTATTTACGCGATTGTCGGTATCGTAGGACTTTATATGCTCAGCTATTTCGGGCGTATCTCCTCACTTGGCAACGAAGAATCTTAAAAAGCGGGCCGCTGCCCGGTCATTGCACCGAACAGCGGCCCGTTGATTTTCTTCTTTTTGATTAAACAGATACGATTATGTACTCTTTTACTTCCTCCGGAATCTCAGACTCATCAAGTGAAATACTTAAAACAAAATTGATCTTTGTGGTATCTGACAGCTTTTTCAGACGATTGATGATCGGAATGATATCCTTCCCCTCCAGATGGGCAATCTTCAGGAAGCTGTCGAAAAACATCTGCTCAATGTCATAATCCTGTGAGATAATGCCATTGATAAATCCAATAAACTGATCGCCGTTTTCGATGTTATATTCTGTTACATTGATCAGGCGAACCTTGTTGCTCAACTCATGCATATGCTTAGAGCTCTTGTCCAGATATACGATATTGCCATCTGCCGTCTTGATGTCTTTGTTTACTTTATCCAGTAAATGTTTTGTCTTCCCTTTTCCCTTTTTTCCTACGATTAATTGAACCATTGCTGTCTCCTCCTTTTGTTTACTTCGTACTACTTTTATGAAATAAGTATAGTATATTTTGTAGAAAATTACAATACTATTTCACAATTTCTTTTAACAAATCTGTCATTTCCAGATAGAGTTCCCCATGGTTGGCCGCCTTTAAAACCACAGATATGTATTGTTCACCCTCACGGTCTGTACTGAGGATGATCAGGCAGGAGCCGGCCGCAAGGGTATTTCCGGTTTTCCCACCGATAACGGTCACGCCCTCGGGTGCGGAAGCAAGTCCCGTGAAAAACCAGTTGGTATTATCCCATGTGACCGGTTTTTCCGTTTCTACATACTGCCCGTTCTGCAGTTCTTTTACTTTCTGCATATAAGTATAGGAGCGGGTCTGAATGATCTCCAAAAACTTCGGATATTTCATAAGCTCCGAAAAGATCAGGTAAAGGTCATACACTGTGGTGTAGTGTCCTTCCGCAGTCAGCCCGTGGGGATTGACAAAATGTGTGTTGGTTGCCCCGATGGCCCTTGCCTCTTGGTTCATCATCTCTGAAAACGCTTCCACACTGCCTGCCATATGCTCTGCGATCACAACTCCTGCGTCGTTTCCCGAATATACCAACAATCCATACAACGCCTGTTCGAGGGTTAGTTCTTCTCCCGGCACAAAACCGCATAATTTGGCGCCGGATTCTGTGATCATGGCATTTTGTGATACAGTCACGATGTCCTGAAGTTTTCCGTATTTTAAGGCAACAAGTGCAGTGAGAAGCTTCGTAATACTTGCCGGCTGAAGTGCTTCATGAATATTTTTGGAATACAGCACTTCCTGATCCGTAATATTAAACAATCCGGCTGCATATGGTCTATGTTCCAGATCGCCGGCAGGCACAAGATCTTCGTTGGCAACGCACAGGTCGGCTGCCATACCCTTTGCGGGAGCAGGCGAATCCGCGCCCGCAAAGACTGCAAGGTTTTCATACTCATAGCTGAATGTGTCTTCGCATCCGCCTAAGACAACACAGACAACACATATTGTCAAAACAATTGAAACTACCCTATCTATACGCTTCACGCCACTCCAAATCTCCTCTGTCCATAGCTTTTACAAGCATCTCCGCCGTTGCCACGTTTGTCGCAAGCGGTATATTGTGAATATCACAAAGCCTCACTACGTTATTCACATCCGGCTCGTGAGATTTCTGGGTCAGCGGATCCCGCAAAAAAATCAAAAGATCAATGCGATTGTGTTCGATTTCCACTCCCAGCTGCTGTTCCCCGCCGAAATGACCGGCAAGATATTTGTGTACCGCAAGATTTGTAACCTCCTCCACTAATCTTCCGGTGGTGCCTGTTGCAAACAGAGCATGCTTCACCAATATCCCTCTGTACGCAATACAAAAATTCTGCATCAGCTTTTTCTTAGCATCATGTGCAATCAGTCCGATATTCATCGCCGATACCCCCTCTTTAATTATGTGTTCTACGCTGCAGCCCTACGTTTAATACCATCCCCATTCCAATAAACAATGTGACAAGCGACGTTACGCCGTAACTGACAAAAGGCAGCGTCAGCCCGGTCGTCGGCATAATACCTGTAGCGACGCCGATGTTGACAAAACTCTGAAAAGAGACCAGCGCGGCCATGCCCGTGCAGATCAGCCGTCCTGCCATGTCTTTTGCCCTTTTCGCCACGATCAGGCAGGAGATCACAATAAATGTCTGGAGGGCAATGATCACAAAGCACCCCACAAATCCAAGCTCCTCGCCCGCAATGGCAAATATAAAATCCGTCTCCGGCTCAGGGATAAAATTGCCGTTCTTAACCGAGCCTATGACGTTGTTGTTCAGTCCTTTCCCCATCAGCTGACCGGATCCGATGGCGATCAGCGAATTATTCTGCTGGTAGCCGTTGCCAAGCAGATATTTCGCGGGATCCCTCCATGCCATGATACGCTCGTATTGGTAATCCTTCAGGAAACTGGCTCCGTAATGTACCAGCAGATAAAATGCTCCTATACCCGCAGGAACGATCACGGCAAGCGCCCCGGCAATGATCTTATAGCTGATACCTCCCGCATACAGAATCATACAGAAGATGAAAATGATCACAATGGTGGTTGACAGATCCGGCTGGTTCAACACCAGAAAGGCCGGCACCGCGAACAGCACCATCATCTTGATGATCGTTTTCGGCGTGTTCAGATCCTCTTCATGTTCCATTATATATTGTGCGAAAAAGAGAATCAACATAATTTTGCATAATTCGGAAGGCTGAAATTGAATTCCTGCTATCCGGATCCATCTTTGGGCATTGTGGGAAGATTTTCCGACCAGTTCCACCAGCACGAGCAGACCGAGATTTACGATATACATGATCCTGTAAAACACAAGTACAAAAGAATAATTGACCAGAGAAAGCACCGTCATGATAACAATGCCCATGATCAAACCGAAAATCTGCTTGCTCTGCACCGAAGGCTCCGCGCTTCCGATCAGCAGCACCCCGATAACGGATAGCAGGACCACCGCCAGAAACA
Source organism: uncultured Lachnospiraceae bacterium (assembly GCA_947625995.1). GTDB lineage: Bacteria > Bacillota > Clostridia > Lachnospirales > Lachnospiraceae > CANQUC01. Next base: position 2,368 of record CANQQN010000023.1, on the reverse strand, counting down.
GGCTGAACCGATAAGCTTCTATCTGATATTTGGTACGCATATAAATCCTCCCTGACAGCCGCCCAAGACTGTCTTTCGTGTCCTTAAGAAGGTTTCTGCGGCCAAAACGCTCTGCTTAAGCCTGCGCCTTTGCGCTCCGCACCGTCTTGATGGGAACGTTGGCACAGATAGACGCCGCATAACCTTTTTTATCAATCGTGACGGATTGTTTGATGTGAATATCCGTCTCTTTTTCATTGATCTCCATATATTTGGAGATCACCTTGATGATGTCATTTTTGATCATTTCCATCATTTCCGGAGAACAGTCCACCCGATCGGAGATCAGCAAAACCTTCAGCCGGTCTTTTGCGATGGATTTGGAATTTTTTTTTGTAAAAAAATGAAACAGTTTCATGGTACCCCTCCTCTAGCTGCGTTTCAAAAGCCCTGAAAACCTTACAAAAAAGCTTCTCTTTGCCGCCAGATCCATAAGAGGCACGTCATGTCCCATGATCCTTGCGCATATGTTGTAAAAAGCCTGTCCTGCGTGGGTGTGGTTTCCCACCACCGGTTCGCCCTGATTGGTGGAAACTACGATGTTTTCATCGTCAGGTACCGCGCCGATCAGATTCACGCCTAAAATATCCACCACGTCTTCGATAGACATCATATCTCCTCTGCGGACCATGTCCATCCGCAGCCGGTTGACGATCAGGTCGCAGCGTCCCATATCCATGGCTTCCAGAAGACCGATGATACGGTCGGCGTCCCTGATGGCGGAGACCTCCGGCGTAGTTACCACGATTGCCCTGTCGGCCCCTGCGATCGCATTCTGAAACCCCTGTTCGATGCCTGCGGGGCAGTCCAGAATGATAAAATCAAAATCCTTTCTCAGATCGCTGATCAGCTGCTTCATCTGCTGTGGATTCACGGCAGATTTGTCTCTGGTCTGGGCGGACGGGAGCAAAAACAGGTTGTTATAACGCTTGTCCTTGATCAACGCCTGCTTGATCCTGCAATTGCCCTCAATCACATCCACGAGATGATACACAATACGGTTTTCAAGGCCCATGACCACATCCAGATTTCTAAGGCCGATATCCGTATCGATCAAAACTACCTTCTTGCCGAATTTGGCAAGTCCGGTTCCTACATTTGCGGTGGTGGTGGTCTTTCCGACGCCGCCTTTGCCGGAAGTTACAACAATTACTTCACTCATATTTCTTTCCTCCCCGAAAACAATGTTACCCATGTTATAGCACACCGTTTCCGCAAAAAATGTCACAACGGGAGGGATTTCTATGAATTTTTATAAAATCAACGGTTAATCGTGAATGGTCTCTCTTCCCGGCGCCGTCGCCACGCCGGTCACCGACTGCTCGTAGTTCCTGATCCCGAAATAATACCGAAAGATATCTCTTGCCAGAGCCGTGGCATTGGAGGAATTATATCCGTAGGCGATCTTGACCGCGATGGATATCTCCGGAGCCTCATAGGGCGCAAACCCTACAAACAGCGCGTGGTTAGGGCGGGAATTGTCCTCCTGCGCGGTACCGGTCTTACCGGCAACATTGATCCCCAGATTTGACAGGTTGCTTGTGGAATTTGCCATGGCACGCATTCCCTGATGAAGGGCGTCCCATGTGCTGCTTTGAAAATCTGTCTGACAATACACCTTCGGCTCAAATTTCTGCAGAACATCTCCCTTGGCGGTCATTGTTTTATCGATCAGGGTCAGATCGTAAACCGTGCCCCTGTTTGCCACTGCAGTCACATATTTTGACATCTGGACGGTGGAGAAATTGTGCTCCGCCTGTCCGATAGCAGCCATGACCGGAAATTTCTTTGAAATACTGGGCATGGATTCCTCGATCTCCACCCCGGATTTCTCGCCGAGCCCAAACATGGACGCGTATTTTGTCAGCCGTTGGATACCCAGATCTTCATCATAATTTCCATCTTCATCAGTGCTGAGCCGGTAACCCACCTCATAAAAGAAGTAGTTACAGGAATGCTCCAATGCCCCGACCACATTCAGGGCGCCGTGACTGGAAGGATAATACCAGCATTTGGGGGTATTGGAAACCTTTGTGAACCTGCCCTCGTCCATGATCGTCTCTGTTGTGCTGATCACGCCCTCTTCAAGTCCGGCCACGGAGGTCATCATCTTAAAAGTGGAACCCGGCGCCGTTTTCTGCTGGGTCGCGCGGTTAAACAGCGGCAGGGACTTGTCGTGCAGCAGTTTATTGTAATATTTCCCGTCAATACGGTTGGCAAGCATTTTATTGTCGTAGGAGGGATAGGTCACAAGCGCTCTCACCTGTCCCGTATCTACGTCTGTAATGACCGCCGATGCGGAAAAAATAGAACGTATCTTGTACAACCT
>CANQQN010000022.1 GCA_947625995.1 uncultured Lachnospiraceae bacterium | reverse complement strand
CAATGATACGGATCATAAGCGGTTGTTTTTTAAGGTTGCAAGGTCGAATGAACGATGGGCGCGGGGGGTCTTCCGGCGCTTCGCGCCACCCCCTCCCAGGGGGGAGGTTAGGGACCCCCACGGAGCCGGGGAGGAAAAGAAGAGGAAAGAGAGGAGAAAAGAGTTGAAGGAAAACATGTGCAAGGGGCTCATCGCCGCCGCGGGGGCGGCGGTGGGAGCGTATTTCGGGGAGCTTCTGGCGCCGGTGCTGGTACCGCCGTCATAACCGGAGATCAGCACCACCTGCGCGCCGGCTTTGGCAACGCCTGCGGCAATGGTGCCTACGCCTGCCTCGGATACCAGCTTTACCGAAATTCTGGCATCTTTATTTGCGTTCTTCAGGTCGTAGATCAACTGCGCCAGATCCTCGATGGAATAAATATCATGGTGGGGAGGCGGGGAGATCAGTCCAACCCCCGGCGTGGAATGTCTGGTTTTCGCGATCCACGGATATACCTTTTTGCCGGGCAGATGTCCGCCTTCGCCGGGCTTTGCGCCCTGTGCCATCTTGATCTGGATCTCCACAGCGCTGTTTAAGTAACGACTGGTGACGCCGAACCGTCCGCTTGCCACCTGCTTGATAGCGGAGCAGCGGTTTACCGCCTTCCCCGCGCTTTCCAGACGGTCAAGGCTCTCACCGCCTTCCCCGCTGTTTGACTTCCCGTGCAGAGTGTTCATGGCGATAGCCAGCGCCTCATGTGCCTCCTTGGAAATGGAGCCGTAACTCATGGCGCCGGTCTTGAACCGTTTCACAATGGAATCCACATCTTCCACTTCTTCAATAGGAATGCCTTTTTCCGGATATTTAAAATCCATCAACCCCCGAAGGTTGCCTACATGGGTCTCCTCATGAAGGGCCGCGGAATATTGCTTGAAAAGATCATAATCGCCTCTTCTGGTGGACTGCTGCAGCAGATGAATGGTCTGTGGATTGTACAGATGCTCCTCACCGCCGCTGCGCATCTTGTGACGTCCGATGCTGTCCAGTGTCAGATCATTGTCCAGCCCCAGCGGATCAAACGCCTTGGAATGGAGTTCATCCACATCTCTTGCGATATCCTCCAGATCGATGCCGCCGATCCTGCACACCGTATCCGTAAAGTATTTATCGATCACATCCTTGCTGATACCGATGGATTCAAAGATCTGGGAGCCCTGATAGGATTGGATGGTGGAAATGCCCATCTTGGAGGCGATCTTTACGATACCGTGAAGCACCGCGTTTGTGTAATCCTCCACCGCCGCGTAATAATCCTTATCCAGCATGTTCATATCGATCAGTTCCCGAATGGTATCCAGCGCCAGATAGGGGTTGATGGCACAGGCGCCATAGCCCAGCAGTGTAGCAAAATGATGCACCTCTCTTGGTTCGCCGCTTTCCAGCACAAGCGCCAGCTTGGTACGCTTCTTCGTGCGGATCAGGTATTTCTGCAGGGCGGATACTGCCAGCAGGGAAGGGATCGGCACATGGTTCTCATCCACGCCACGGTCGGACAGAATGATGATATTGGCGCCCTTGGCGTAAGCACGGTCCACCTCCACATAGAGCCGGTCGATAGCCTTTTCCAGACTGGTGCTCTTGTAATATATGATCGGGATCTCCTGAACCTTGAAGCCTTCCTTCTTCATGCTCTTGATCTTCAGCATATCCGTGTTTGTCAGGATCGGATTGTTGATGCGGAGCATATGGCAGTTGTCCGCATGCTCCTCCAAAAGGTTGCCGTCCTTGCCGATATATACGGTAGTGGAGGTAACGATCTCCTCACGGATGGCGTCGATAGGCGGGTTAGTCACCTGCGCGAACATCTGCTTGAAATAATTGAACAGCGGCTGCTTTGACTTTGACAGCACCGGAAGGGGTGTATCGATGCCCATAGCGCCGATGCCCTCTGCCCCATCCCTTGCCATGGTCAGGATAGAGGTCCTGAATTCTTCGTAACAGTAACCAAAAGCGCGCTGCAGTCTTGTGAGTTCCTCATGGGAATACTCCTGTACCCGCTTGTTGGGAATGCGTAGCTCTTTTAAAGTAAGAAGGTTCCGGTCCAGCCACTCGCCGTAAGGCTGGCGGCTCGCGTAATAATCCTTCAGTTCATCATCGTTGATCACCCGGCCCCTCACCGTATCTACCAGCAGGATCTTGCCGGGATGGAGACGTTCCTTCACAAGGATCTTTGTGGGATCAAGATCCAGAACGCCAACCTCAGAGGAAAGGATCAGCGTATCGTCGTCCATGATATAGTAGCGGGAAGGACGCAGCCCGTTTCTGTCAAGCACCGCGCCGATCAGATCGCCGTCGGAAAACAGAATGGAGGCCGGACCGTCCCATGGCTCCATCATGGTTGCGTAATACTGATAAAAATCTTTCCGCTTCTGGCTCATGGTGGAGTTATTGTCCCATGGCTCGGGAATGGTGATCATCACCGCAAGGGGCAGTTCCATGCCACTCATCAGAAGAAACTCCAGCGTATTGTCCAGCATGGCGGAGTCAGAGCCGGAGCCGTTCACCACCGGCAGGATCTTCAAAAAGTCCTTTTCCAAATATTCTGACTGCATGGTCTCCTCGCGGGCCAGCATCTTATCTACATTGCCCCGGATGGTGTTGATCTCACCGTTATGTACAATATAGCGGTTGGGGTGAGCCCGCTCCCAGCTTGGATTCGTATTGGTAGAAAAACGGGAATGCACCGTGGCAATAGCGGATTCATAGTCCGGCTCTTGAAGATCCGCAAAAAACTGCCTAAGCTGTCCCACCAGAAACATGCCCTTATACACAATGGTCCGGCTGGAAAGAGACACCACGTATGTATCGTCGTTGCTCTGCTCAAACTCTCTTCTGGCCACATAAAGGCGCCGGTCGAACTCCAGTCCTTTCTCCACTTCCTTCGGTTTCTCTATAAAGCACTGCATGATGCAGGGCATACATTCCAGCGCCTTGGAGCCCAGCACTTCCGGATGAATGGGCACCTGCCGCCAGCCAAGGATCTTCAGACCTTCCTTCTGGGAGATAATCTCAAACATCTTTTTGGCGCGGTTTCTCTTTAATTCTTCCTGCGGAAAGAAAAACATGCCCACACCGTACTCTCTTTCACCGCCAAGCTCAAAACCAAGCTCTTTCGCGATCCTCGAAAAGAACTTGTGGGAGATCTGCAGCAGGATGCCGACACCGTCGCCGGTCTTCCCTTCGGCGTCCTTGCCGGCCCGGTGCTCCAGATTTTCCACGATCTTCAGGGCGTCCTCCACAGTTTTATGAGTCTTAACGCCTTTGATATTGACAACGGCGCCGATACCGCAGTTGTCGTGCTCAAAGCGGGACTCATACAAGCCTTTGTTTTCCATTCAGTCAGCCTCCTTGCATTCTTTCACAAATGTTCTTTGGTCTAACGGGGATTGTTTCCCGCACAAAGACATTTGTCCTTGCAGGATACTATACTACAGTTTTTGGGATTTGTAAATAAAGACTTTTTGATTTGTTGTCAGATAATTTGAATATTATATATTTTTATAATAATTTTCAGATATTATATAGTTATTTTTCCTTCCGCAAACAGTTTTTAGAACAATTCAAGCCTGTACTCAATGTTTTGTAAATCAATCTTTGTGTTCCTGTTTTATTTTTATCCGGGATACTATGTCGGCAAAATGATATTTTCCTTTTCCATGTCCGCGAACCGGTTCCACGATATGGTGTTCAACCATTGACCGCAGCAATTCGGACGCTCTTGTAGGCTTCAGTCCAATCGCTTTCTGAATATCCGACCTTCCAAAAAACTCCTGCTCTCCTAATGCATGAAACAGCGTTAAAATCTGTCGCGATGGTAGGCCGCACGCTAGGACAATAATCTCACGGCCGGTTTACGATCCCCGCGTATAAGAGAGACCCGTCAGCGCTTGTAATGGCAAAGAGGAACGGCCGGTCAAGTACAAAGTCAACCGTATCGCTGGCCGGAGCTGCCGCGCCCGCGCCCGGTATCTCGATATAAGACGCCGCCTCGCAGCCTTCCTCGTCGATGGTCACTCTCACAGCGTGTCTCACCTCTGAAATATAAGGCGACAGTTCTTCCTCTTTTCCAGCGGCAAGCATCGGTGAAAAATCGGCGATACCGGTCTGAAAAACGTCCGTGATGCCAAGCTTCTGCAAGCTTTTAGCAAGATCCAGATTGCTTCTAACATCAAACTTCGGTACTAAAAAATTGATCTTCATATATTTTGATCTTTCTGACTCTGTATCGTCTGTAAGAAATTGAGCTATTTCCTCTTCTTCCGGATTTTCCCACTTTTCTCTGTCCGTAAGGAACAGAAGCGCATCCTCATCCGAAAGCAGATCTTCCGGGCTTACGCCCTCGTCCGGCAGGAGAAACCACATACTGCCGCTGCCCTCCAGACTTTTTTCTGCCGCAGAAAACTTTTCTCCCCAGTAGTAATTGCCGTCCTCTGTCTGATGCATGAAATCAACAGTCTGCTCTTTGTCCGGAGCATGGAATGTCCCCGGCTCGGTGTCTCTCGACTTGAACGCATCGTTCCATTTCGCGCGGAAATAAACGGTAGATAATAAAGTCATAACTGCCAGATCATCAGAAGCAGGCTTCAGGCTCAGTCCTGCCGCCTGTTCTTTTAAATGCCCGCCGGTATTTTGATTGACCCAGCTTCGCAGCGCCCGATCGTAACCAGCGGAACCCATTTCCCCCTGAAAGGATGAAGCGTGATAGGTTACTGCCAGCGTGTCCATGGTACGCTGTTCAAAGGGTATGTTCTTGTTCAGCCACAGGGAATTTGCCAGCAGGCACACTGTTTTATCGTCCTTATAATTTACATTCCACAGGGCGTCGGCCCGTGAACGCGCCGTTTCCATGCTGTCACAGTCCAAAAGCTTCAAAATCTGCGTCCTGCTTTCCCCATCCGTAAGCTCCGTCAGCATGGAGAGGGCCATATACACATTCAAAGGAGAACAGATCCGATTCTCTCCTTCTGTACCGGAAAGCAGTCCGGGCACCACCGTTTTTTCAAACTCTGCCAGCGTGCCTTTGTATTCCCTGATGGCTTCGTCCTTTTTTTCTACCTTCCATGCATCCCTATGTTCTTCCTGCTTCGGGTATTCCGCTTGCGCAATGGCGTACGCCGTCAGGATCCTGCCTGAGGGGTTCCAGATATTGACTGTCACCAGTACGACCACAAGACAAGCCGCCACAGCCGACATCCAGACAAGACGGCGGTTCCTGCTTCTTTTCCGCCCATGGGCCGCCTCGCTGATCTGATCGTCGCGGATGCCGGTAATCCCGTTAAAAATATCTTCTCTGTTCATATCTCTACCCCTTCCTTCTCCAAAACTGTCCGCAGGCTCTGCCGCAGCCGCTGCATCCGGCGGGCCATCCTGTTTGGCGTCTCGCCATGAGAGAAAGCAAGCCCCTTGACCGATTCCCCATACCAGTATCTTCTTACAAACAAAACGCGGTCCGAAGACTCCAGCCCGTCCAGCCATCCGGCAATGATCTCTGAAAGCACCTGCTGTTCCAACATTTGTTCCGCTGCTTCGCCGCCGGGCACACATTCCTCCAGTTCAGAAAGAAGCAGTTCCATACCGGCAAAACGTTTTGACGCATGGCTGAAACGAAATCGGCTGATAGAGATGTTCCGGGTGATCCTCCCCAGAAACGCCCGCAACGACCGTGGCCAATCCGGCGGCATCCGGTTCCACGCAGCCATCCATGTATCGTTGACACATTCCTCCGCGTCTTGCCGGTTTGACAGGATCCGTATTGCCAGACGGCGGCAGAAGACGCCATGCTTTTTTTCTGTCTGCGTGATCGCGTTTTCGTCCCGTTGATGGTACAGACGGATGATTTCCTGATCCTCCATATTGTCTCCCTCCTCTTTTGTTGGCCTTCTACTCTATAAGTCGCAAAACCGCGGCCGGATATGCAGATTTTTTGCTTCTGTCCTCAGAAAAAATACAAACCACCTGCAATAGAACTGTAAAAAGCGCCGACTGCTTTTTATACCGCCGGCGCTTTTGCTCTGCCACTCATTTTTTTATGTCCTGCATTTTATCCCGATCATTTTTCTTCTTTTCGCGCGCGATCTGTTTCTCCCATGTTTTCACCGTCTGCCGGATCAAAAAAGATTTCAGAGGCTCCAGATCCTGTTCCCGATCCCACGCCTCCAGTGCGCCGTAATATGCTTTCCGGTCTTCTTCATGGATAATAACGGGCGGATGATCGTAAAGAATCAGATAATAATTCATCGCCAGACGTCCCACGCGTCCGTTTCCGTCAGCAAACGGATGTATATTCTCAAATTTTGCGTGAAAGTATGCCGCAGCCGTCAGCGCGTTTTTTTTCGGTACGTCCTTCAGTTCTTCAACAAGTTCCTTAAGTTCTGTCTGCACGTCCTCCGGCGCCGCCCCAATTTCCTCTCTTCCCGTCACATAATCATGTTTTTTATATTCTCCGGGACGCTCACCCAGCTGCCATCTTCTTGCATCATAAGTGTTTTTCGTCAAAGCATAATGAAATTCCTTGAGCAAGGTTTCATCAAAGGGACGCCTTTTTGCAAACGCAGACAGCAGCAACTCGCTGGCATCCTTTGCGTTTCGGATCTCAAACAGCGTGCGCAGATCTCCGGTATAAGAAGCCACGCCGTCATGCTCAAAAATTTCTCTTGTATCATAATAAGTAATGTTCTCATTTTCTATTTTTCCTGAGTGAAAAGCAAATAATATACTATGGCCGTTCAGGCTCTCGGCAAGCGCCGCGTCCGTAGAAATTTTTCTGGCCCGCCACATTTCAACCGCTTTTTCATAGTCTGTCACAGGATCACTTCCAGTCTTCTATGATAGTTTTTATTATTATAACACAGATCTTCCTTTCTGCGGTTTTTAATTTCAAAATGTTACCATTATATTAAATCCGTTTCTGCTCATACTAGCATTACGGAGGTGATAAAACATGACTTCAAACAACAGTGTAAATGTACCTGAAGCGAAAGAAGCTATGAATCGTTTCAAAATGGAAGTTGCATCTGAGCTTGGCGTAAACCTGAAGGACGGTTACAACGGTGACCTTACTTCCAGAGAGGCCGGAAGCATCGGCGGCGGTATGGTCAAGAAGATGATCGAAGCGCAGGAACGTCAGATGGCAGGCAAGTAAGTATCTGCTGAAATATCGAAAAATATAAAACATCAGTAACACAAACTCCCGACGGCTTTCAAAGGCTGCCGGGAGTTTTCTTTCATCAGTCCATTTGCCGCCATCACTTTTCATTATAACTTCAGACTGTCTGATCTGGAAGGATTTCTTGCGTTCCCGTAATGACAACGCCACTCTCTCTGACTTGAGACATGCGCCTTGAAAATATCTACCACGCAATGTATAATAGCGGAAGAAGAACTCAGCAACAGGCTCATGGGCTGTATAACCGGATATGCAAGAAACTACAATATAACGGATATGATCGCCCTGTTCAAAATTTAAAAGGAGGAAGTAAGATGAATACAACAGCACTTTTAGAAGAGGCCAAAGCCCTCCAACCGGATCTGCAGAGTATCCGGCGCGACCTGCACCAACATCCGGAGACCGGATTCGATCTGGTCTATACCAAAGCGCTGGTAAAAGAAAAACTGATTGAAATGGGTTATGAACCTAAGGAAATGGGAAAGTCCGGCCTTGTGGTCCTTGTGGGAGGAAAAAAGCCGGGAAAAACGATCCTGCTCCGGGCTGATATGGACGCGCTGCCCATTCAGGAGGAAGCAGACGTGGAATACCATAGCCTGACAGAGGGAAAGATGCACGGATGCGGCCATGATATGCACACCGCCATGCTCCTTGGCGCCGCCCGTATTTTAAAAAATCATGAAGACGAGATCGAGGGGACCATTAAGCTGGAATTTCAGCCGGCGGAGGAGATCTTTCAGGGTTCACCGGATATGATCCGTTCCGGCCTTCTGGAGAACCCTCACGTGGACGCTGCCATGATGATTCATGTGCTTGCCGGCATGCCCATGCCCTCCGGCATGATGCTGATCCCCGGTGGCGGCATTACCTCCACCTCCTGTGAACAGTACCATATTACCGTAAAGGGAAAAGGCGGCCACGGCTCTACGCCCCATACGGCCATCGACCCTATCACCGCGGCGGCGCATATTCATATTGCCCTACAGGAGATCAACAGCCGGGAATTGGACGGCAACGATTTCGGCGTATTTACAACCTGCCATTTTGAAGCGGGTAAAACCTCTAACGTGATCCCCGACACTGCCGAAATGTGGGGAACCATCCGGACAACCGATCCGGACAACGCCGTAGGGGAACTGATCAAAAAGCGGATGTCCGAAATCACAAAAGGCGTAGGCGCCGCGTTTCGCTGCGAAACCGAAGTGGAATTTTATGATTTCTGTCCCTGCATGATCATCGATCCCGCTCTTTCCTCCTGCGCCATGAAGTATGTGGGAGAATTGCTTGACAAGGGCGCTGTGGACCTGTCTGCCATTTCAGGCGGAAAACCCGGCGGCGGCAGTGAAGATTTCGCTTTTGTCAGCCATGAGGTTCCCACTGTCAGCATGTTCCTCACAACCGGAAATTCCAACGACGGCTATCAGTACGGCCAGCATCATCCAAAGGTCAAATATGATGATTCTGTCCTCTATGTGGGAAGCGCCGTTCACGCATATCTGGCTTTGCGCTGGCTTGCGGACGCCACCCGCTGATCAGACAGTTTCCAGAAAAAAAAGGAACTCTTCCCCAGCCGCTTTGTTTGGCAGGGATGCGTTCCTTTTTTTGTAAAGAAAGCCTTGCTGATCCGTCAGATGCTTCTTGCGGCGTGCGCCAGCCATTCCTTTTCCTCATCATCCAGATAAGGGGACAACGTCTCAAATACAAATTTATGATATGCATTCAACTGCGCCCTGTCCCTTTGGCTGAGCAGATCCACATCCACCAGATCCAGATCCACGGGAACCACAGTCAGCGGCTCAAAATACATAAACTGGCCGTACTCGTTCTTATTGCCTTTCACACAGAGCAGTTCGTTCTCAATGCGGATGCCGTGGCTGCCCTCAATATAAATGCCGGGCTCGTCGGTAGTCACCATGCCGGCCTCCAACACACCGCCGTCATTTCGTTCCGGAACCTTCTTCCAGCGGAATCCGTTTGGCGCTTCATGGACATTCAGCAGATAACCGACGCCATGCCCGGTGCCGCACTTATAATCCAGATCCGCATCCCACATAGGCTGCCTTGCCAAAATATCCAGATTCAGGCCTGTGCAGCCGTACAGGAAATGCGCGTTCATCAGATGCAGCCAACCCTGAAGCACCAATGTGTAATGGGTCCTGATCTCCTCAGAAACCGGCCCAAGTCCGTAAGTTCTGGTAATATCCGTAGTGCCTTCAAAGTACTGGCCGCCGGAATCCACAAGCAATATCCCTTCGGGCTTTAACACGGCGCATTGATCTTCGGTGGCGGAATAATGCATCATGGCGCCGTTTTCATTGTACGCGCAGATAGTGGGGAAGCTAAGCTCGATGAACCCGTCCTGCTGCGCGCGAAGCTGTTCCAGATACTCCGAAGCCTGCCACTCCGTCAGTTCTTCTTTTTGGACTCTTTCCTTCACCCATTTCATAAACCTGACGCAGGCAAGACCGTCCTTTATATGGACGGCTTTTAGATTTTTGATCTCTACTTCATTTTTTACCGCTTTCATCAAAAGCTCCGGATTTCTCTCATCTATAACTTCCACGCTTTCCCCAAGAGAGTTCCGGAGCGCGTAGCTGACCTTTTCTGTATCCAGCAGGATTCGGCAGTCAGACAGGCCGGACACATAGGAAAAGATCTCCTCATAGGGCTTCAGCGTCACGCCCTGCTTTCCAAGCGCCTCTGTCTGATCCCGGTCAAATTTGTCCATGTCTGTAAACAAATAAGCATTCTTCTCATCAACAACCGCGTAGGAAAGCACCACGGGATTGCACTGGATGTCATTGCCGCGGATATTATACAGCCACGCGATATCGTCCAGCGACGCCAAAAGATGTACGTCTGCCTGATACGCCCTCATAGACTGGCGAAGCTTTTCAAGCTTTTGGCTCGCAGACATGCCGCTGTATCTTTCATCCAACAAAAAAGCAGGCTCCTTTGACATAGCCGGCCTGTCTGTCCAGACTGCGTCCACTATTTCCGTATCAAAGATAAGCTCTCCACATTTTGATTTCAGCAGCTTCTGATACTGCATTCCTTCTTTTGCGGTGACGGTGCGGGCGTCAAAGCCCAGCTTCTCTCCCTCTTTCAATTCCTTTTCAAGAAATTCCAGAACGGTAGGCACGCCCTCCTCACCCATTTTAAACAGGGTGACGCCGCTGCCTGCAAGCTGACGCTCTGCTTGGATAAAATAACGGCCGTCCGTCCACAGGCCCGCCATGCTCTTTCCTACCAGCAACACGCCTGCAGAGCCGGTAAAACCGGAGAAATATGCTCTGCTCCTGAAATACTCGCTCACATATTCCGACTGATGAAAATCATTGGTAAAGATCAGATAATAGGCAATCTGTCTTTTTTCCATCTCTGTCCGCAACGCTGCAAGCCGCTCCTTTACCTCTGTTATCATAACAACTGACATCTCCTTTTTTGTGTTCTCTTCTTATCGGTTCACAAGCATATCTTCTGTGATCCCGCTTGTATATATCACCTGATCCTCATCAGTAATAAAAATCGCCTCCACGCCGGGCGTTCTTTCGATCAGGGCTTTCGCTTCATCCAGCCCCAACAACATACAGATGGTGCTCAGGGCATCTCCGTCCACGGAATCCTCAGACAGGATCGTAGCGCTGTACAGATCCGTCTCTGCGGGATATCCGGTGTCCGGATCCAGAATGTGGTGATACAGTTTGCCGTCCTGTTCAAAATACCGCTGGTAAATCCCGGAGGTCACCACAGAACCATCCGTGATCTTTACGCCTGTTCTCCCTTCATTGTCATCAGCGAAGGGCTCCTGAATCCCTATGGCAAAGGGCGTTTTGTCCGGCTTTCCGCCAAAGGCCGCCACATTTCCTCCCAAATAAATCAGGCCATGCGCCACGCCCTGTTCTTTCAGATACGCCTTCAGGCGGTCCGCGATATAACCCTTTGCAATTCCTCCAAGGTCAAGCCGCGTTCCCGGCTTTACGGATGCAGTATCCTCCTCTATCGTAAGCATATCCGGATTCACGGTTTTCAGCGCCTCTGCAATTTCCGTTTCATCGGGCTTGCGGGCGGACTGCTGATGGAAATCCCACAGACTGCTCACCCCTCCGATCTCCATGGAAAACTTTCCGCCGGACAACGCCTCATACTCCCTGCCTTTTTTCAAAAGCTCCGCCGTGCCGGCGCTGATGGGAACCTCCTGACCGGGATGACTGTTAATCATGGATATCTCGCTGGCCTCATTATAGCTGTCAAACTGCGCGTCCAGTTCCCGGCAGAGAGAAAGGCACCCCTCCAGAATGCTCTCATCCTCGCAATCCCACAGAGTAACGGTCACAACGGTGTCCATCAGAAGCTCCGTCTTTGAAATTTTCTGTTCTTCCCCACTTTTGCCTGCGCAGCCCGCAAAAAGCAAAATGCCTGCAATCGCAGGAATACAAAGGGTAATCAAAAACAAACCATATTTTTTCATAGGTATATCATACTTCTTTTTACTTGTTTTTACAAGGCAAATTTGGTATGCTTATATCAAGAAAAAGAGAGACGCGCCACAAAAAGCGGCGCTTCTTCTCTCGCTATCGGGTCATAAAAAATCAATTGCAGAAGGTGAGGTATTTCAATGAAACATGTATGTGTTGTCCTTGCAAACGGCTTTGAAGAAATCGAGGGATTGACGGTGGTGGATCTGCTCCGCCGCGCGGACATTCAGGTGACCACCGCTTCCATCAGCAACGACAAGCAGGTGACCGGCTCCCACGGCATCGGGGTTCTGGCCGACGCGCTCTTTGGGGAAGTAGACTTTACGGAAATAGATATGCTGGTGCTTCCCGGCGGTATGCCCGGCACAAAAAACCTGCAGGCCCATGAGGGTCTCACAGCTACCATCAAAACCATGTCCGAACAGGGGAAAGAAATTGCGGCTATCTGTGCGGCTCCTAGTGTTCTTGGCTCCCTCTGCCTGTTAAAAGGCAAAAAGGCCTGCTGCTATCCGGGCTTTGAGGACAAGCTGGAAGGCGCCAAAGTCACTTACGATCCCGTAGCCGCTACTGACCAGATCATTACTTCCCGCGGTATGGGAACCGCCATTCCCTTTGCGCTGGCGCTGATCGAACGGCTGGACGGAAAAGAAAAAGCGGATCATATCGCAAAATCCATTATCTATAACGTATGATCCCATTGAGAAACCCCGCAGGCCTCATGGAACCTGCGGGGTTTCTCTCTGTTATAAGGTTGTCATGAAAAAGAATGCTTTTTGGAAAGCCTTAGTCATAAAGGTTCTGTGCAATCTCCTCATCACCAATGTTTTCAGAGGTATAGAACTGGCAGCCTGTATCGGTATCTGCAACGCTCTCACCATTTGCTGACGCATACATCAGATCAGCAAGAACCGCGCCAATAGATACGGGAGCCTGCGTAACAGCGCCGTACATTGTACCTGCGCTTACAGCAGCCTTCAATACAGAACCGGAATCGAATCCAACAGCAATGATCTGTGTGTCCTCAGAGCCACATACGGAAAGTGTTTCATTCGCAGTAATCACACCTTCTGCCGCTACCTGATTGGAGCCAAAGATCGCAATCGTGTCAGACTCATTAAGGATAACGCCCGCCTCTGTTGCGCAAAGCTCTGTCGTCGTCTGTGCGGGAACACGTACCTCGATGATCACATTTGCAGAAGCTTCATCTGCTGTAGAATCAGCGGAATCGCCTACATACTTGTCATTGCCGGTCACGCATACTGTCTTTCCGTCAGCCGTGAGCAGTTCGATCATCTTGTCAATGAAACCAAGGCCGCGGTTTGTAATGGACTCAGAAGTCGCATCCTGATTTACTTCACCGATACGAACCTGATCGTCGCCGATTCTGGATTTGATCTTCTCATACAGATTTTCTGCCGCAAGCTGACCTGCCGCATAGTTGTCTGTGGAGGCGTTGGCGTATACCGCGCCTTCGGGAGCATTGGGAACGCCGGAGTCAAAACCGATGATCGGTATTTTGCCGTTTACTTTTTCAATGTTGTCGTTAAGCGCGTCAACATCCAATGCCGCAAGACCCAGCGCATCGGGATTTGCGTTTACAGCCGCCTCAAACTGCTGCACCTGAGCCGCAATATCTGTCTCAGAGTCGGGGCCTACAAAATTGTAATTGATCTTTACATTATTGTCAGACTGGATCTTCTCGATTTCTTCCTGAAAACCTTTGTAAACTGCCTGCCAGTAGGTGGACTGGAAGCCTTTGGAAACAATCTCAAATTTCAGTTCTGTTGCGTCCCCGCCGGATGCGTTGTCATCGTCTTTGTCACTCGTTTGATTGCCTGAGGTGCTACCGTTACTGTTGGTATTGCTGCCGTCTTCGCCGCAGGCGAACAGGGACATTACCATCATCATTGCCAGTAAGATCGCCAATACTTTCTTTATTGATTTCATTTTTTTCCTCCTTTTGGAATTTTTTTATCTGCTGACATCTTCTGCCGGCACCTGCGATACTGATGGCAGAAAATGTCTAACATTCTTCATAAAACATTGCTCCGTTACGCCTGTTTTTTGGACCGGATCATATCGATGGTGACCGCCGCCAGCAGCACGATACCCGTAATGATCTGCTGCCAGTTGGCCTGCAGCCCCACGTAGGGCAGTCCTGTCTTCAGCAGGGAGATCAGCAGCACGCCCAGAAACGTGCCTACGATAGATCCTTTCCCGCCGGTCATGGACGTTCCGCCAATAATTGCCGCGCCGATAGCGTCAAGCTCGAAACCGGCGCCTGTACCCGGCGTGATCGTAGTAAACGTCCAGCCATAAGCCAGCGCTGCAAGACCTGCAAAAAATCCTGAGATCATGTATGCGATCACATGCCACTTCACGACCCGCACACCGGACAGCCTGAGCGCTTCTTTGTTGGAGCCGATGGCTATGGTATATCGTCCAATCTTT
>CANQQN010000021.1 GCA_947625995.1 uncultured Lachnospiraceae bacterium | reverse complement strand
TATAGGGAAGACCCGCCTTCAGGAAATTACCGGCCACAGCCACATACTGTACTTTTGACGCGGTGCGCAGACCTTCATTCCTTTTTTGCGGAACAAATGTAAAGCGCTCCTTGTTCAGCAGCGGTTCTTCATATAACAAATTCTGTATACGAGCAACTCCTTCCGCGAAACCGCGGTAACCTGCCTCTTCTCCCGTATAGTCCACGATCAGATTTTCTTTTCTGAAGATCAGGAACATCAGAGATTTTAAATTTTTTACAAGTTCTTCTTTTCTTTCCTCAAAATGCTCTTCCAGATCTTTTAATAATTCATAATAGGACACCCCATTGGTACAGTCGGTAACATAGGCTACCGGTGAAAAATAAGAGGACGCCCTGCCCAACGCCGCGCCGTGACCGGAGCTCTGCACATACATCTGCATATAGGATTTCTGCTGGGCAACGATCTCATACAGGCGCTTTGTGTCCTCCAGCTTTGAAGTCTTTATGATCTCCTCCAGCATGGAAAACACCACATCCTGCTTGTCATACAGCGATTTGGCGCTCATATGGAAATACAGATGAAAATCCAGCGGAACCGTTGCTTCCTGCCCTTTTAAAACAGCGGACAAATCCGATAAGGGATCCAGTGAGGAGACGATACCGCCGGTGCTTCTGTTGATCTCATTGAACAGTTCACCGTAATCATAATGCTCCGTGTCCACATAGCCCAGCACGGATTTTAAAAGTCCGGCGTAACCAAGCAGTCGGTTCGGCACATACCTCATATCAAACAAAAGCTGGGTATACGCGATGCCGTTTGTAAACATCCGGTGGACGATAGCCCTTGTGTCCCCGATCGAACGTTCTTCATTCTGCAAAGGCTGGATCTCTTTTTTCAGATCCTCCCGCTTTAAGAGTGGAATGCTCTCCAGTTCTTCTCTTGTGGATGGCTCCTGCTGATAAGCCTTGAGCGCTTTTGTGGAAGCGATCAGTTCCTCGATCTCCTTCTCATCCAGCGTCGCCTTGTAAGCCGCCAGCTTCTCTTTCAGTTGTTTTTCTGCCTCCGCTGTCAGTCCCTGCTTCGGCCGGATGATCACCATAGAGCCATGGGTATTGTCTAACAGGCAGGTCTGTACCAGCTTCTCAAAATAGCCGGTTCCCAATTGTTTTTTCAGGAAATCGTAGACATCCAGCATTTCAATGGCCTGAAAAGGCAGGGCGTCATCATAGAGCCAAGTGTTATACATATCCAGTCCGTACATCAACCCGGCGGAATAGGTACCGTAATCTGCCTCCCTGTACCGGAATTCGTAGTAATTGATGGCGGCCTCCAGCGCTTTCGTATCGATCCCCTTTTCCACGCTTTCCTTCAGGACCCGTTCAATGGTGTCGATAAACGCCTGTGCCTGCTCCTCATTGGCATTTTTCGCGATCACGGAAAACATGGGCTGGCGGATGCCATTGTCATAGGAACCAAGAATATCCTTGCCAATGCCCGCATCCAGAAGCGCTTTTTTCAACGGCGCGCCCGGCGCTGACAAAAGCACATATTCCAGTACCTGAAACGCCCCGCAAAGCTTCATATCGGAAGATTCTCCAATGGCCTTGTTGTAGGACAGATAGGTATTGTCCTCCACAGGCTCTTCTCTGGTAATCGGGTACTCCTTCACCACAGTCTTCATTTTCTCAAATGGCTTCTGCAGGGGAATTTCTGACGCAATGTCCATTTTATCATAATTAGAAAGATATTCCTCATCCAGCCACCGCAGCTTTTCCTCTCCATCCATATTTCCGTAAAGATAGATATAACTGTTGGAAGGATGGTAATACCTGCTGTGAAAGCCTAGAAACTGGGAATATTTCAATTCAGGGATCTGTTCAGGGTCACCGCCGGACTCATGGGCATAGGGGGTATCGGGGTAAAGAGAATTTAAGATCTCCCGTTCCAGCACTCCCTCCGGGGATGAAAATGCGCCCTTCATCTCGTTGTAAACAACACCGTTATAGGTCAGTTCCCCGTCTGGCGACTCCAATTCGTAATGCCAGCCCTCCTGACGGAAAATTTCCTCCCTGTCGTAGATATTGGTAAGCAGAACGGCATCCATATACACGTGCATCAGGTTCTGAAAATCCTTGTCGTTGCAACTGGCAACAGGATACACCGTCTTATCCGGATAGGTCATGGCGTTCAGAAACGTATTCAAAGAACCCTTCGCAAGCTCCACAAAGGGGTCTTTTGCCGGAAAATGTTTGGACCCGCAAAGCACGGAGTGCTCCAGAATATGGGGCAGCCCGGTGCTGTCCTCCGGCGGCGTGCGGAATCCGATGGTAAACACCTTGTTCTCATCGTCATTCAAAAGCAGAGCCACGCGGGCGCCGCTTTTTTTGTGCCTCAGATAATACCCGTCTGCATGTACGTCCTCGATCCTGCGCTGTTCCAGTAACTCATATGCCTGAAGCTTTGAAATATCCATAAAACAATCTGCTCCTTTTTATAGAATTAAGATAAACTGCAGATACATAACGATCTCTACCAAATCGTCCCAAATAGCCCTGTGAAAGATCAGCACATCCATGTGACTTTTCGCGCTATGCATCTGCAGCTTTATATTTTGATGCGACTGCTTACGGCAGGTATACCTGCTGATCAAAGGAAGCCTTTACGATTTTGCGTCCTTCTTCAAGGCTGGAGATTGCTCCCAATGTCTTTAACTGCATCACGATATTTCCGAGAACAGAGCCTTCAATAGGTCCTGCCACCACTTTCCTTCCGGTGGCCTTTGCAGTCAATTCGCAGAGCAGCTGATCCTGAATGCCGCCGCCTACCATGTTGATGCAGGGAATCTTCACACCTGCAATGATCTCCAGATTTTTCACCGTCGTCTGATATTCTCTTGTAAGGCCGTTGTAGATCGCCATAGCGATCTCTCCAAGGCCTTCGGGTCTTCCCTGTCCATGCTCTTCACAGTAGCCGATCACTTCCTCCATCATATTATAAGGGGCTGTAAACCGGGCGTCGTTGGGATCGATGAAAAATTCCTTGTTCTTTGCCTCTCTGGAAGCTTTGATGATATCGGGGAATGATACCTCTTCCTCAAACTCGCACCAATTTTTGCGGAGATTCTGCATGATCCACAATCCGTTGATGTTTTTCAACAGGCGGATCTTTCCTTCTACACCGCCCTCGTTGGTGTAATTGTATTTGTAAGAATCCTCCGTGAGTACCGGCTCGTCCATCTCCAGCCCAAGAAGCGACCATGTGCCGCAGCTTAAGAAAGCCGCGTTTTTCTCCTCAAAGGGAGTGCCGGCCACTGCGGAGGCAGTATCGTGGCTGCCCACGGCGATGACCTTTACGCCGCTTAGGCCGGTCTCCTTCACTACTTCGTCAAGGAATTCGCCTACAACAGTACCGGGTTGTATCATCTGGCAGCACAGATCGGTCCGCAATCCCACGCGCTCCATCAGATCCTTATCCCAAGTGCGCTTTCTTGCATCCAGAAGCTGTCCTGTGCTGGCGTTGGTATATTCATTGTATTTCTTTCCCGTAAGAAAATAATTGAACAGATCGGGCATCATCAAAAATTTGTCCGCTTTTTCATAGATATCAGGACGCATCTTCTTATCCGCAAAAAACTGGAAGATCGTATTGAAATTCATGAACTGAATGCCTGTGGATGCATAAAGCTCGTTCAAAGGTACGATATTGCCGACCTCCTCAATGACGCCGATGGTTCGGTCGTCACGATAATTCACCGGATTGCCGATGAGATTCCCGTCCTTGTCAAGCAGGCCGTAGTCCACACCCCATGTATCGATGGCCATGCCGGCCACCGGTATCTTTTTCGCGGCCGCTTTCTTCAGTCCCTTCTTTAATTCGTGAAGCAGACGGAACGTATCCCAGTAAAATACATTGCCCACGCGGACGGGATCGTTTGAAAATCTGTGTAGTTCCTCCAGTTCGATCTTTTCCCCGTCAAATTTACTGAGGATCATCCTGCCGCTGGATGCGCCGAAATCAAATGCCAGATTGTAAATTGGTTCTCTCATGTGTAAATCCTCCCCATTGTTATTATTGTGGTACTGTTACAAACCGTATATTCTCTTTTTCAAAAAAATCTTTCCATTTTTCGCTGACAGGCTGCTCCGATACAACCGTATCGCCTGCTTTTAAATCCATGATCTTCACAAAAGATACTTTATCAAATTTGCTGCTGTCGATCGCCCAGATGATCTCTTTGGCGCAGCCGGCCATCACGGCTTTCAGATCTGCCTCGAACTCGTTGGAATCAGAAATCCCCTTTTCCATGTCGATGCCTTTGCAGGACATGACCGCCTTATCCACATTGTAGCGGGAAAGGGTTTCCTCGGCGGTCTTTCCCCCCAGTGAGAGGGCGGAATCCCGCATGACGCCGCCGGTACAGATGAGACGGATGCCCTTACAGCCGGACAACTCCACCATGATCTCCACTGAATTGGTGATCACGGTCAGATTCTGAAAGCCTTTTAAATTTTTCGCCACCATCAAGGACGTGGAAGAACTATCCATGATCAGGCTCTCTCCCTCTTCGATCAGATCCGTCACCAGCCTCGCAATGGCTGTTTTTTCAGCCTTGTTGGTGCGCTCACGGATCTTAAAAGGCAGATCCATGTTCGTATTTTCATTGAGCACAGCCCCGCCATAGGTTTTCTTCACAAAGCCTTCCTTCTCCAGCTTGTCCAGATCACGGCGGATCGTCTCCTCGGTCACTTTATATTTCTGGCTTAAATCTGCCACCAGAACACTCTGCTCCTTCTGCAGGATCGACAAGATCTCATTTTTGCGTTCGATCGCCAGCATATTATTCGTCGTCCTCCTCCCGGGGCCGCAGCATGTTTTCCTGCACGCGTTTATAAAATTCCTGCGCGGCGTTGTAACCCATCTTTTTCTGACGGTAGTTGACGGCTACAGACTCGCAGATAATGGCAAGATTACGACCCGGACGGATGGGAATGGAATGACATACCACCTTGTTTCCAAGAAACTCCGTGTATTCCTCTTCCAGTCCCAGACGGTCATACTCCTTGTCCCTGTTCCACTCTTCAAGCTTGATCACCAGATCAATAGACTTGGTTTCCGTTACGCTTGCGAACCCAAAGAGTGACTGGATATTCACGATTCCGATACCCCGAAGTTCAATAAAATGTCTGGTAATATCCGGGGCGGAACCGATCAGTGTCTCCTCGCTGACACGGCGGATCTCCACCACGTCATCTGTCACCAAACGGTGTCCTCTTTTTACCAGTTCCAGCGCCGTCTCGCTCTTGCCGAGGCCACTCTCGCCCATGATCAGCACGCCTTCGCCGTATACGTCCACCAGCACGCCGTGAATGGAGATCATCGGCGCAAGCGCGACGTTCAGCCAGCGGATGATCTCCGCCATAAGGGGAGATGTGGCTTTGTGGGACTGAAAGATCGGTATCTGCGCCTTCATAGCTGCCGCCATCATCTCTTCGTCAGGAGTCATATCAGACGAATACACCACGCAGGGGATCTCATAGGACATCAGTTTCTCAAACATTTCCGTCCTGCGCTGGGAAGAAAGGCCTTCCAGATAAGTAGACTCCACATAACCGACGATCTGCACTCTGTCCGCGTCAAAATGTTCAAAATATCCGGCAAGCTGCAGCGCCGGACGGTTCACCTCCGGAGAAGTGATCTTTTTCCCTTTCAGTTCAATATCCGGCGTCAGATTCTTCAACGCCATCTTTTCCACAAATTTCTGTAATGATACACCCTTCACAAATCCTGTTCCTCCTGAAATCCTTTGTAATCATAGTAGATAAATTTTACCATAAAACCCCTTGTTTTTCAACGACCGCATTTGCCTGATGTCTCTTTATCCGAGGCTGGCGGTAAAAATATTTCTGATATCCGCGGGAGTAATGGGTACACGGCAGTTGGCGATATTTTTGGAGCCCGATGCCAAAGCCGTATATTTCTCGATCTCGCTTCCCGTCAGCTTTTCCCGTTCTCCCAACAGTTCTCCTATTTTCCCGGCGAATTGCTCTGCATCTGCCGTTCCGAAAGCATGAAGCATTTTTTCCACACGATGAGCCTCCGACTTTCTTGCCACCTTTAAAAATTCCGGAAGCAGAAGCCCGTTTGCCCGGCCATGATCCGCCCCATGAAAATAGGTCAGGGAATATCCCATAGAATGTACCACTGTGGTCCCGGTATTTGCGATCACCATACCGCCCAGAGTAGAGGCAAGCAGAAGCTGTCTTCTGTCCTCCTTTGAGAGACTGTCCTCCAGAAGCGCGGAAAAACATCTGCCGATCATGGAAATAGCCTGAAGCGCCATACCGTCAGTCAACTCGCCGGCCCGCACGGACAACATTCCCTCCATAGAATGGGAAAGGGAATCAATCACCGTATGTATCATGGAACGGCGGGGCAATTCCTGAAGATAACGCTCGTCAAGCAGGGCGTATTTCGGAAATAGGGAAGGGGCGGAAAGACTGGTCTTTGTCTCCTTTGCAGGATTCGTCAGTATAGCATAAGGCGTCACCTCCGAGCCTGTTCCTGCCGTGGTCGGAATATGGATCATGGGCAGCGCGGGAAACCCCGCAACGCCTGAAAAGATTTCTTCCTTCGGGATCTCACAAACGGCAAGCATAGCCATCACCTTTGCCGCATCCATAGGGGAGCCGCCGCCAATGGCAACAACAAAATCCACCTTTTCTTTTTTTGCCAGACTTCCGCCTTCGTATACGCATTCCACCGTGGGGTTGTTCATAACTTGATCATACAGAACGTATTCTTGTCCGTTTGCAGTCAATGCCTCTGTCACGTCGTCAAGGGCGCCGCAGGCTTTTGCCGAACGCCTGCCCGTGACGATCAACGCCTTTTTCCCCAATTCCGCAAATACTTTCTTATTTTCGGAAGCACAGTTTTCCGCCATGAGCACCTTTACAGGCATATAATACTGTTTCAAAAAAATCCCTCCCTGCTCTACCGGTTTTGTCCAAGCTGTAATAGCTTATCCAGAACGCATTCTGCCACATCGTCCTTACTCATCTGCGCAAGGCCGATGGTTTCCTTTTCTGTGAGGAGCGTCACGATATTGGTGTCGGTTCCAAAGCCTGCGCCCTCCACCTTCACATTATTTGCAACGATCATATCGAGTTTTTTCTTTCGCAGCTTTTCCCTTGCGCGTTTTTCCGTATCGGAGGTTTCCATCGCAAAACCGCACAGAAGCTGCCCTGCTCTCTTATGGTCTCCGAGATATTGCAGCGTGTCTTCTGTTCTCTCCAGCACAAGCGTCAGATCTTCGTCGGATTTGTGAAGCTTCTCTTCGGAAGTCTGCGCCGGGCGGTAATCGGCAACAGCCGCCGCCTTGATGATCATATCCTGCTCATGGCTCCTTGCAATCACCGCATGGAAAAGCTCTTTTGCGCTTGTGACAGGTACCACCTCCACAAAAGGCGGCGGGTCAATGGCTGTTTTCCCGGTCACAAGGGTCACCTCCGCCCCCCGCAACATGGCCGCTCTGGCTATGGCGTATCCCATTTTCCCGGAGGAATGGTTGGTGATAAAGCGCACCGGATCGATGGCTTCCATCGTGGGGCCGGCCGTCACAAGCACACGCAGGCCCTTCATATCCTTTTTATGCGCAGTTTCTCTCAGAATCCAATCCATCAAAAGCGCTTCCTTCGGAAGCTTACCTGCGCCCACATCCTTACAGGCCAGCCTGCCCACGGCAGGTTCTACGATCTGAAAACCATAGTCTACAAGCTTCTTCAGATTATCCTGCGTGGCAGGATTCTCATACATTCTCGTATTCATGGCGGGTGCAACGATTCTGGGGCAGGTGCAGGCAAGCACCGTAGTGGTGAGCATATCATCCGCAAGTCCGTTTGCCATCTTTGCGATCACATTTGCAGTGGCAGGGGCGATCATTACCACATCCGCCCGCTTGGCAAGCTCCACATGCTCCACCTGATATTGGAAATTCCTGTCAAAGGTGTCCGTCAGGCATTTGTTGCCCGTGAGCGTCTCAAAAGTAATGGGATTGATAAAATTCAAGGCGTTTTTTGTCATGATCACATGAACGTCCGCCCGTTGTTTTACAAGCATACTTGCCAGATTTGCCGCTTTATACGCCGCAATACCGCCCGTTACACCTAAAACCACCGTTTTCCCTTTTAACATTGCCTGCCCGCCTTTCGATCAGATTCTACAAGAACTGGTAGTCATAATCTGTTTATAACGCTTTCAGTATACAACATCTATGAAAAGTTTACCATATATTTTTTAATTTTTCTGCTGTTTGTCTTGTGTTTCCTTTGCTTTCGTGCTATAGTCTTTCCTGTATTGTATCCCTGATAACGATGCCGTTGGTTTTTCGACCCAAGGTACAGACTGCAGGACGTCAGAACCGGTATCATACCCTGCCCGGATGGTAACCGCAAATTTCATGGACGTTCCTGTTCTTTTGCCGGATCATATTAGAAAGCGGCGTTGGCAAACGGGAATAATAACAAGGAGGATAAAATTATGAAATCTGGTTTTCAACCAATGCAACTGGCTCTTCTTGGCCTTATGGCCGCAATTCTTCTGCTCATGGCTTACACTCCCTTAGGCTATCTCAACATCGGACCTCTGGCAATCACATTTAATGTCATACCCGTTGCGATCAGCGCTATTGCACTTGGCCCTCTTGGAGGTGCTGTGGCAGGCGCCATCTTCGGACTTACCAGCTTCCTGCAGTGCATCGGCATCGGCGGGAGCAGCGCCATGGGTGTCATTCTGTTCGGGATCAATCCTGTGTTTGCTTTTATCCAGCGATTCGTCCCCCGTGTTCTTGACGGACTTCTTCTGGGATTCATTTTCAGGGGCATGAAAAAACATGCCAACGTATATGTTTCCTGCGCCGTCACCGGATTTTTTTCCGCATTTTTGAACACGCTGCTGTTCATGACCCTTCTGGTAGTTCTGTTCGGGAATACAGACTATATGCAAGATCTTATCGGGGGGCAAAATATCATACTGTTCGTCTGTACATTTGTAGGCATCAATGCCGTTTGCGAGATGATCTCCTCCACGATCATTACAGGCGCCGTAGGGGCAGCCCTGCACAAGGCAGGCGTGATCCCGGCTCCTGATCCCGCAAAATAAAAATATCGGGACGTGACGGAGCAGACCTTTGTTCTGCCCCATACCGTCCTCTCTGAAAGGAATGATCTGATGATCCTTGCTATTGACATCGGAAATACAAATACTGTTATCGGCTGTTTTGATAACGAAAAGATCCTGTTTGTGGAGCGTCTCTCCACGGACACAACAAAGACCGTGCTGGAATACGCCATCGGCATCAAAAATGTACTGGAAATGTACCATATAGACCCTTCGGACATGAACGGCTCTATCATTTCTTCCGTAGTGCCTCCCGTAACCAATATGTTTCGGGAAGCCATTGAAAAAATCACCGGAAGCTCCGTGATGATCGTGGGTCCCGGCGTAAAAACCGGCCTTAACATCCTTATGGATAATCCGGCTCAGGTAGGCAGCGACCTAATCGTCAATGCGGTGGCAGGCATCGCGGAATACCCCCTGCCTCTTGTGATCATTGATATGGGTACCGCAACCACCATCGAGATCGTTGACCAGAACAGGAATTACATCGGCGGCATGATCCTTCCGGGCATGAAAGTGTCGCTGGATTCTCTTACGAGCCGCACATCTCAGCTGCCTAGGATCAGTATGGAAGCTCCAAAACGGGTCATCGGCAAAAACACCATCGAGTGCATGAAAAGCGGCGTGATCTATGGAAACGCCTCCTGTCTGGACGGCATGATCGACCGGATCGAACAGGAACTGGGAATGCGGACAACGGTGGTCGCCACCGGCGGACTTGCAGGCAGCGTGGTTCCCCACTGCGTACATTCCATTATTCATGATGATGCATTGCTGCTAAAGGGACTTATGCAGATCTACAAAAAAAATTCCTGACAGATCACTTTTTCTTATAAAGAGACTTGACAGATACCCCATGTAGGTATATAATCCATATACCGGCATGGGGTATTTTTATCCTCCGGTATCTATACAAAAGACCGTCAAACACATTTTATTAGGAAATGAGGGTACGCTATGAATAAAGAAGCCTGCTGCTGCAAAACGACAGAGCGATCTCCCGAGGAATACAGGAAACTGATCAACCGTTTAAACCGTATGGAAGGACAGATCCGCGGCATCAAAGGGATGCTGGAAAAGAACGCTTACTGCACGGATATCCTGATGCAGTCTGCCGCTGTCAGCGCCGCCATGAACGCCTTCAATAAGGAACTGCTGTCAAATCATATCCGGACCTGCGTAGCCAGAGACCTGCGCGAAGGCAAGGAAGATGTGATCGATGAGCTGGTGACCACCCTGCAGAAGTTAATGAAATAAAACAGCGCTGTGATCTTTGATCCTGCCGCGCCACGGCAGCCAATGACAAAGATCGAAGGCCGCTAAATTCTATTGATCTATGATCTGAAAGAAGCTGATATAATGGAACAATATACTGTAACAGGCATGAGCTGCGCCGCCTGCAGCGCCAGAGTGGAAAAAGCCGTCTCAAAGGTAGTCGGCGTTACCTCCTGCTCTGTGAGTCTTTTGACCAATTCTATGGGCGTGGAAGGTTCCGCCCTGCCAAAAGATATCATTGCGGCCGTGGAACAGGCAGGCTACGGCGCTTCCCTGAGAGGACAAAGCCCTTCCTCCGCGGCAACATCTTCTTCCGCGAGTGAGGATGCGCTTGCGGACAAAACCACGCCGCTGCTGAAAAAACGCCTGCTTGCATCCTTACTGTTTCTGATCGCGCTTATGTACCTTTCCATGGGACATATGATGTGGAACTGGCCGCTGCCGGCACGTCTGGCCGGCAATCCTGTTGCGATCGGACTTTTGCAGCTGCTCCTTACAGGGATCATCATGGTGATCAACCAGAAATTCTTTATCAGCGGCTTTAAGGGACTGCTCCACAGGGCGCCGAATATGGATACGCTGGTCGCCCTTGGCGCAGGCGCGGCATTCTTATACAGCACTTACGCGTTATTTGCCATGACAGGGGCGCAGGCCGAGGGAAACGCGGAAGCGGTCATGCACTATATGCACGAATTCTATTTTGAATCTGCAGGCACGATCCTGACGCTGATCACCGTCGGCAAGATGCTGGAAGCCCGCTCTAAGGGAAAGACCACCGACGCACTGAAGGGACTGATGAAGCTTGCGCCAAAGACCGCCGTCCTTTTCAGAGACGGGCAGGAAATTAAAGTTCCCATCGAGCAGGTAAAAAAAGGCGATATTTTTGTTGTACGGCCCGGCGACAGTATTCCCACAGACGGCGTTATCGTTGAGGGAAGCAGCGCGGTCAATGAATCCGCGCTCACCGGGGAAAGCATTCCCATTGACAAGACCGTCGGCGATCCGGTATCCGCCGCCACCGTAAACCAGTCCGGCTACATCCGCTGCGAAGCCACAAAGGTTGGTGAAGATACCACGTTGTCACAGATCATCCGGATGGTCAGCGACGCGGCTGCCACAAAAGCACCCATTGCCAAAATTGCCGACAAGGTTTCCGGCGTCTTTGTCCCTGTGGTGATCGGGATCGCGATTCTCTCGGCGCTCGTCTGGCTGCTTGCGGGAGAAAGCTTTGGATTCGCGCTTGCCCGCGGGATCTCCGTTCTTGTGATCAGTTGCCCCTGCGCCCTCGGTCTGGCGACTCCCGTAGCGATCATGGTTGGCAACGGCGTCAGCGCCAGAAACGGAATCCTGTTTAAAACAGCCGCCTCTCTCGAAGAGACAGGCAGGACGCAGATCGTGGCGCTGGACAAGACAGGCACCATTACAAAAGGCGAACCTGCCGTAACAGATCTGATCCCTGCGAACGGGATCACGGAAAGCGAACTTTTACAGGCGGCCTGCTCTCTGGAACAGAAAAGCGAACATCCGCTTGCAAAGGCAATTATAAAAAAAGGGTCGGAGCTTGCGATACCATCGTCGGAAGTCTCAAATTTTCAGGCATTGCCCGGCAATGGCCTGTCCGCTGTTCTTGATCACGCCGTGCTTACCGGCGGAAGCCTCGCCTATATAAGCAGCCAGACTTCTCTTTCAAAAGAAATCAAGGCAAAGGCGGATCAACTGTCCGGTCAGGGAAAGACACCGCTGTTCTTTCTGAAGGACGGTGCGCTGCTTGGTATGATCGCAGTAGCGGATGTGATCAAGGAGGACAGCCCGCAGGCTGTCAAGGAACTCCAGAATATGGGAATCCGGGTGGTGATGCTCACCGGCGATAATGAGCGGACCGCCAACGCCATCGGCAGACAGGCAGGCGTGGACGAGGTGATCGCAGGCGTACTGCCGGAAGGAAAGGAAACCGTGATCCGAAATCTGAAAGCACAGGGAAAAGTTGCCATGGTAGGCGACGGCATCAACGACGCACCCGCGCTTACCCGCGCCGACACCGGCATTGCCATCGGCGCAGGAACGGATATTGCCATAGACGCCGCGGACGTAGTGCTGATGAAAAGCCGCTTAAGCGACGTTCCCGCAGCGATCCGGGCAAGCCGCGCCACGCTGAAGAATATTCACGAAAATCTCTTCTGGGCATTTTTCTACAACGTGATCGGCATCCCGCTGGCGGCAGGCGTATGGATCCCGCTGTTTCATTGGCAGCTAAATCCCATGTTCGGCGCGGCTGCTATGAGCTTATCCAGCTTCTGCGTGGTATCCAATGCGCTGAGACTGAACTTTATCCGCATCCATGATGCGTCTAAAGATAAAAAAATGGCATTCAAAAACAAACATCAAAAACAAAACAAGGAGGATTCTACAATGACAAAAACAATGAAGATCGAAGGAATGATGTGCGGACACTGTGAGGCTACAGTGAAAAAAGCGCTGGAAGCGCTGCCGGAAGTATCCGAAGCGGTAGTCAGCCATGAGGCTGGAACCGCAGTTGTCTCTCTTAGCGGCGATGTCTCAGATGATATTCTGAAAAAGACTGTGGAAGATAAAGATTATACGGTTGTATCAATCCAGTAAACACAACCTGTCTGTTTACAGGTTTTATGTAACCTGTAAATCTGCGCAAAACAAGCTTTTGCAGACATTACAGTGTGGGTCTGGAAGTTACACGATAAGCCACGGCTGCTTGCAGGCACACAGTCCGGCAAAAGAAATCTTTGTAAATATTTTGCATTTTTCTACTACCTGAAGTATAATTATACATGGCATCAGTTCCGGGAGGAGTGCGGCATGTCCGTATCGCCGGTGTCTCGGTTCACACATCAAATTATCCCGGAGGAACACGCGGCGGCTGATGCTGTTTTTTAATATACAAATCACTCCGTATCTATTGATACGGTTTTTATATTTTATATGTTGCGTTTTATTTTATTTTGTGATTTTTTGTCGAAAAATATTGCATTTTGCCTCATTTCTGTGGTATGATAAATCCACTATAAAAAGAAAGGGGGAATTCAATGACAAACGACGAGCTGTTCATACAATTGTCTGCCGTTTTTGAACAAAAGCTACAGGCGGCAATACAGCCTCTGAGAGAGGATATACAGGACCTGAAAGACAGAATACAGGTTATGGAAAATGATATCCGGGATCTCAAAACTGATGTCCAAGATCTAAAAGACAGGATGCTGGTTGTGGAAAACGATATCCGGGATCTCAAAGCCGACATCCAAGATCTAAAAAACAGGATGCTGGCTGTGGAAAACGATATCCGGGATCTCAAAGCCGACGTCCAAGATCTAAAAGACAGAATGCAGGTTGTGGAAAATGATATCCGGGATCTCAAAGCTGACGTACAGGACCTGAAGGATGATGTACATGGCCTGAAGGGCGACGTACAAGGTCTGAAAGACAGGATGCTGGTTGTGGAAAACAATACCCGTAGCATTCAATTACATTTGGAGAATGTGACTGACAAAAATATCCGGATACTGGCCGAAAATTACATGCCTGCCGCCAAAGATTTTACTAAAGAAAAAGCTCGTATCGATGCGTTGGAATCTGATGTTGGAGTTATGAAAAAAACACTCCGGTTACACAGTGAAAAACTCAGCCAGATTGCATAGTATCACTGGTTCATAGAACCATACATATGAGAAACCATATATTTATTTTCACTGAGGGAAGTTCCGAATGGACTTCCCTCTCCAGCTTCTTTTCAATCGAGTAGGGCGGATTTTCTCCGCCCTCTCACACCACCGTACATGCCGTTCGGCATACGGCGGTTCAACTTAACT
>CANQQN010000020.1 GCA_947625995.1 uncultured Lachnospiraceae bacterium | reverse complement strand
GCGCGGAGGAACTGGCTTTTAATAGTCAGGGAGCCTGCCCCACCTGCGGAGGAACCGGCGTGGTACGCACAGTGGATCGGGCCACATTGGTGCCGGATGAATCGCTGTCCATTGACGAGGGCGCGGTAGCGCCGTGGAATTCCCTCATGTGGTCGCTGATGACAGACGTGTGCCGCGCCATGGGTGTGCGGACAGACGTACCTTTTTCACAGCTTACTGAAAAGGAAAAGGATATTGTATATAACGGCCCTGCGGAGAAAAAGCATATTTTTTATCATTCTAAAAATACAAATGAGGCCGGGGAATTGGATTTCACCTATTTTAACGCGGTGTATACGGTGGAAAACGCCCTCGCGAAGGTCAAAGACGAAAAGGGTATGAAGCGGGTGGAGAAGTTCCTGAAGCAGGATGTATGTCCTGACTGCGGCGGCACCAGACTGTCGGAGGCTGCCCGCGCCCCGAGACTGCGGGGAATCTCCCTTGCGGACGCCTGCAAAATGACGCTCTTTGAATTGATCAGCTGGGTGGACGGCGTGCCCGGCTCCCTGCCGGAAAAAATGCGCCCCATGGCGGAGAGCATCTGTGAATCCTTTCAGAATACTGCGAAGCGGCTGGTGGATCTGGGCCTTTCGTATCTGACGCTGGACCGGGCCGCGTCCACGCTTTCCACGGGGGAACGGCAGCGGACTCAGCTTGCCCGCGCCGTGAGGAACCGTACCACCGGCGTGCTGTATGTGCTGGACGAGCCTTCTATCGGCTTGCATCCGAGGAATCTAGAGGGCCTGACCGGCGTCATGGATGATCTGGTGCGCGACGGAAACTCTGTTGTTCTGGTAGATCATGATACCAACGTGCTGGCCCATGCGGACTGGCTCATCGAAATGGGCCCGGGAGCAGGCGCGGAGGGCGGTACTGTGATCGCGCAGGGAACGGTACAGGAACTGACGTCGGATCCTTTGTCGAAGATCGGCCCCTTTCTTGATCCGGAAAAGAAGAGGTGTCTGCGAAAGCGCGAGGACAAAAATAGGTTGTTTGAAGAAGGCAGGATCGTTATGGAAACAGATCAGATCCATACGGTGAAGCCCCTGACGGTGTCCTTTCCGAAGGGAAAGCTGTCGGTTGTGACAGGCGTGTCCGGATCAGGGAAAACGACAATGATCTTAGAAAGTTTGGTGCCTGCGCTTTCGGCGTCTGTGGCGGGAAAAACTTTGCCTGCCCATGTCCGTACGCTGGACGCGCGGGGAATCCGGCAGGTCAAGCTCATTGACGCCACGCCGATCGGCATCAACATTCGTTCAACGGTTGCTACCTATGCGGACGTGCACGACGAACTGCGTAAGATCTACGCCAGAACTGACGCGGCAAAAGAACGAGGTTACAAAGCAGGGGATTTTTCCTATAATACCGGCTCTCTACGCTGTCCTACCTGCGACGGGACGGGAAGTGTCAGTCTGGATGTGCAGTTTCTGCCGGACGTGGATATTCCCTGCCCGGACTGTGGCGGTTGCCGCTACAGCCGGGAGGCCTTCCGTTTATTCCGCAAAAAGAAGGACGATACGAAGCTGTCTCTTCCTGCGCTGATGGCCATGAGCGTGGACGAGGCGCTGCCGGTGTGCGACGATCTGAAAAAGGTGCACAGCCGCCTGTCGGTGCTGCATGATGTGGGACTGGGCTACCTGACGCTGGGAGAGCAGACGCCGGGACTTTCCGGCGGCGAGGCCCAGAGGCTGAAGCTGGCAAGCGAGATGGGCAAAGGACAGAGCGATTCGCTCTTTGTATTTGATGAACCTACTATCGGCCTGCATCCGCTGGATGTGCAGTCTCTTATGTCAGTTTTCCAGACGCTGATCGATCAGGGCGCCACGGTGATCGTCATCGAACACGATCTGGATGTGATCCGGAACGCGGATTATGTGGTGGATATGGGCCCGGGCGGTGGCGAGGAAGGCGGCAGGATTGTCGCGGCGGGCACGCCGGAAGAAATACAGGCGGTAAAGGAGAGCGTGACGGGACGGTATCTTTAAAGGAATGAGAAAAATTTTAGTGGGTCTCTTATTTATATGTTTCCATTGTAAAATCACAAGAAAAATAGTATAATAATTTTGTAAAGGTAGGAAAGGAGAGTGTTGTATGCTGACGGCATGGATTGATAATATCACACCCTGTTTAAAGGATACAAAAACAGGAGAGATTGTTGATACCGAAGTTCTCCGTGTCAAAAGAGCATCTTTTCTGCGAAAATACAACAAGAAAAACGGTTGGTATGCAGATTGGCATGATCTGCTCAAAGAAAATGAGATCTATGCATTGGTTATTCATGGGAGCGTAGACATTCAGGGCCTTTTGGCGGTTCGCCCTGATGAAAACATGGCTTCTGCGTTTGTTTCTTGGATGTGCGCCTCACCGGAAAATAATCCAGAGTTCTCTCACGAAAAAAGATATGAAGGTGTTGGCGGACATTTGTTTGCCATAGCGGCTAAACGGTCGTTTGATTATGGATTTGAAGGAGCTATATCAGGTTTTGCAGCCAATCAAAAGTTAATGGAACATTATTGTCGCGTTTTTAATGCAGAACCGATATGTATGCTTCATCCTTATCAGATATTCATTCCTGAAGCTGATGGGGCAAGAATTAAGGAGGTTTACAGTTATGAATGGACCGATGAAATCATATAATCAATCTGTTTTAGTTGGGCCTTATCGAAAGGCAGACATTCCAGATATAAAGATTGATTATAGGGGTTTGATTGCATTTGCACATCAGAAAGGAGTGCGGGTTTGCGATTTGACGGATGATGAAAAGAATCGTTTTATTGAGGACGCGGATATGAGCATTGTTAGAAAGCGCGCTCTTAAAGTAGTGTAAAAATGTTAAGAGTATAGGAGTCAGAGGCTCACAGCAACGTGGACCTCTTTTTCCACAAGCGTAAATTCCCGGTGGCCCCCAAATAGTCCCCAAGCGCTGTTTTTTTTCCAGTGCAAGGTAAATAAATATAAATTTTTTCATTTAAAAAAAACTTGATTTTGTTCGCATTTGCTGTTATACTATCACCTAGTTGGGGCATTGGCGCAGTTGGGAGCGCGCTACATTCGCATTGTAGAGGCCGTGGGTTCGAATCCCATATGCTCCATAAGGGCTGAAGTGCATATTTTATAGGCGTTTCAGCCATTTTCTTTTTTTCAAAATTGCAAAGAAAAATCATCGATTATTTGCTGTTTAGCGTCCAAAGCGCAAAAAAACAGCCTGACGGGGGTGTACCTGCCGGGCTCTTTCTGGCCATTTACTATTATTTTCACAATAAATAAATATAAAAATGATAAAAAAGTGTTGATAATTGAAAATTTTCATATATAATATAATTATACAGGAGTAAAGAAAAGCATTTTACCCACTAACAGAAATGCGCTCCTTTTTCGTATAATGTAAAAAGAGGAAAGGGTGAATGACTATGGCAACATCTACATTCGGGAGACAGTTTGCAGTTAAAAAGGAAAAAGCTGGCGAGTTTGTCAAAGAGATGTCGAAAGAAGTGCCTCCCACACTTCGAGGCGATTTTCATTCTAACTTTGCACGCGAAAAGGATTTAAAGGAAAGCCTTTCAAAGGCATTAAAGTAAAGAATGAGAGAATTTGTAGTTATACCATTGGGAGAAATACTCGTAAAAGAGTATGATCGGCAAAAAATAGAAGATGCATTCAAAAAGTTCTCTTGTCAACGCGAAACTGACTTAGAGAACTTTTTGGTGCATAAGGCTATCCTGTATGAAAATGCAAACTTTGGCAAGACTTATTTATGCATTGACAGGAAAGCCTTGGAAAAAGGGAATTTTATTGTACTTGCATATTTTACAATAGCACAAAAATCACTGGATGTTTCAAGCTTATCAAAAAATAGAAAACGAAAACTGCTGGGGGATCATCCGGGAAGAGACGGGTTAAATTCTGTTTCTACATATTTGATCGGACAGCTTGGACGGTCAGATGATTGTACCGCCGAGGAACTAAGCGGTCAGCAAATACTTAATGAATGCTATTATCAGATCAGCAGGGCGGCAAAAATAGTCGGCGGAAGTGTGATTGTATTAGAATGCAGGGAACATATGTATGAAAAGTTTTATAAAGGTCAAAATTTCATTAAGTTATATGACGAGTTAAATGAAGAAGGACTCTACACTTTATATAAAAAGATAAATTTCACTGAATATTGGAAAAAATAAGAAAGAGCCTGACAGGTGGGATCACTTTCCAGGCTCTTTTAATATGGGCTTTAGCCTGTTTCGGGCATTTCCGTTTTTCGTGTTCCGAAAACGGAAATGCCCGAAACCAAAATCCACCTGCTATGCAGGCAATGTCGTCAACTTAAGCATAATTAAGATCATTTTCATAAAAAATCATCCGAAAATATCAAGTTTGTGACAAAACATAAGCACAACAACCAGACTGTATCTCTGCATAAGAGAACAGCCATCTGACAGATATCATCTATATTTTCTAATCATATACAGCTTTTCATATGATTGTAATATTTCCTGCGGGTGTGTTTTTTATATCTCCCATATTTTCTTCCGGGGCGTATGATGGATAGAACCCTTGCGGATTCCTCAATGATCCGTAATAAAGCTTCGTGACATACCCGCAGAGAGGATCGCAAAAGCAATACTATGTTGCGCTTGATCCGGTTAAGAATATAGGTGCGGTTCGATTGATAGCTGTGTTTATCCCCCTTCTGTGGAACAATCAGGGAATCTGACTGGTGTTTTACAATTGCTGCCAAATTGGAAAGATACATCGCAGCAAAAAACTCCTTGCCGGATGATGACCGGTTTTATGCTGTTAAAAGATTCTATTTCTAAACGGTTTTTGAGTTCCCTGTATTTGCTCTCTATTTCCCATCGCAGCCGGTATCATGCAGGAAATTTATCTGCCTCCATCTGATCAGGCATTACATTTGTCACCAGATATTCCGTAGTCCCATCTTCCAACAGAAAATGTAGACTTCTTAAAGTGAGGGAGCCGGCACCATCAGAAGCAGGATATTCGAATAATATATCTTCTTCTTTTGATATGGCTTTTTTAAAAGTGTGTGGAATGCGCATGAGGAACAGGATGCCTTGTGCATTTAGGAAACGGAACATATCTTCCGAAGGATACCCACGGTCAAACAACAGGATACTGTCAGGGAGTTCAGGTAAAAAATTCGTATGTTCTTTTGCGGCAGTCCTTTCATTATAGCGGTATGGATGAAAAGAGACATCTACGAGTATATCATTAAGAATATCATAAAGGGCCGGTACGGAAGCAAGAGGCGAAACAATTCCTGTTTTATTAGGATTTCCTCCAAATACCTCATAGTTTTCTTTAGATTCCGGGATCTGCACGGTGGTGCCGTCAACAGCAAAGATATGGAATCCATTCCATGTATTGAGATCAGAAGAGTGTTCATAGAACTGTACAACAGAGAGGCGGAAGAGATCAAGAAACGCATGATAGGAAATTCCCTGCCTTGCTTTAGAAACAGCCTGTTTTGATACAAACGGCAAGCCTTCCGATGACAGATCATCCAAAAGATCAGAATAATTAATGGATATGGACTTATGGGAAGAGCGCAGGATATAATAGATCAAATTTTGGAAAGAAAGTTATCCTGAACGGGAAAAAGCATTGCCGATACGATGCCTGACCGGAAAAGACTCGGAAGAAATGAGTTTATCAGAAAGTTGCAAAATAGAAGATAAAAGATCTGTGTTCATCAAATTTCACCTCGCATTGAAAAAGTAATCAATGCGAGGTGGCATATTTTGCCCGTTTTACGGGTGGCGGCGACTTATATTATAAAAATTTGTTTTTCGCCATTCAAGTAAAAATTGGGGACTATTTGGGGACCACAGGGTATTTTGAGAGAAAAAAGAAGAACCGAAGAATACCGATTCTTCTTTTTTGTGCCGGCAGTCTACAGATTGGCCGGATAAAATATCTGAAAGCGCGAAACATACAGCTTGAAATGACGTCTGAGATAATATAAGATATATCTATATAATGATTTAGAAACTGTTGTAATATAAGGAGCGTACGGTGGAAAATCACAGGAATGCGTCGATTTTTTGCAGGATTGCTGCGTGTTTCCAAGCAGCCCTGAGGCAGACAAAAATTGTATTGGTGGATTCCGGCTCATGCCCCATAAACGCTTAGGAATGGAGATGGCTATGAAAAACAGGAGATTTTCAAAGGTTTTTAAGGTCTTGCTGGCCGGTATGCTTATGATCATAACATCAGTATCCGCCTGCAGAGTGGAAGCATCGGCGTACATGGAAGAACCACTTATCTGCGGTGATGTGGACGGAGATTGGATCGTGTCGTCGCAGGATGCCCTTACCGTGCTAAAGATAGTAGTAAATCTTCAAAAACCGGATGCCGAAAGGTTTTCTGCGGCGGATGTAGATGATGACGGAAGTATTACTTCTGCGGATGCGCTTCTGATCCTGAAGAATGTGGTGGGTCTTGAGACGATCTTTCCTGCGCAGCTTTCCCATCCGGAGATGCTTTTTGGGTTTTCGGATCAGGAGTTGGAATTGTATTACGGAGCCAGCTATTATAGGAATTACAACAAAAACATACCGGCTTCCTATATGATCAGCAAAGAGATCCGTGTTGACAAGCAGGGGACGCTTCAGTGCGCCGGTTATGCCACGGCCCTTGCTTTCCGGTATTATGGAGAGGATGTTACAGGACAGCAGATCTACGATGAGATCGTGGATAAAGAAATGGACGGAACGGTAGCGCCGGATGTACTGGCGAGTTTTATAGATGAAAGGGGCGGATATCGTGGAACCCTTTATATGGGTACGATAGAACACTTAAAGAGCGCGGTGAGTACTGGGAAGGCAGTGATCCTGTTTTCAGAGATCTCACCCAGCAACCGGGCGCTGCATTATATGAATGTGACCGGCTATGACGAAAAAAAGATCTATGTGGCGGACCCCAATGTAGCGCTGGCGCAGAAGTCTCCTTTTTATAACCGGGAGATCACATACAGAGATCTTAATAAGATATGGCAAGGGATTGATCTGTTTATCGTGGTTGAAAAAGTGTGACCATTAAGTTGAACATAATTTTACAGACAAAAAAGGAAAAGAAATTCCATTCTTGAGGTTTTTTTGATCATTTGTTATACTGTAAATGATTTTGACAAAAGAAGAAGGAACCCGTATGCATTATAAAAATGTGGTCGAGGGCATATTTCTCAGGCGGCCAAATCGTTTTATCGCCCAGGTGCTGATCGATGGAAAAGCAGAGACAGTACATGTGAAAAATACCGGCCGCTGCAAAGAACTTCTGACAGACGGGGCGGTTGTTTATCTGGAAAGATCGGACAATCCGGCAAGAAAGACAGCGTATGATCTGATCGCGGTGCAGAAGGGAAGCCGCCTGATCAACATGGATTCCCAGATGCCGAACGCAGGCGCGGAAGAGTGGATCGCAGGCGGCGGATTGGGTTTTGTGCCGGCGTCCTTGAAGCGGGAAGTGAAATACGGAAATTCCCGCTTCGACCTGTGGTACGAAAGAGAAGACGGCGGCAGGGGCTTTGTGGAAGTAAAGGGCGTGACTCTGGAGGATCAGGATATCGTCCGGTTTCCCGACGCGCCCACAGAACGGGGATTAAAACATGTAAAAGAACTGATAGGCTGTGTGGAAGCCGGATATGAGGCGACGGTGCTGTTTGTGGTGCAGATGAGCGGCGCGAAACGATTTATGCCCAATGACGATACTATGCCTGCGTTCGGAGAGATGCTCCGTCAGGCGAAGGCCGCTGGGGTAACTATACTGGCGGTAGAATGTGACGTGACGCCGAAGTCTGTGAGACTGACAAGACAGGTGCCGGTGTCTCTGGATACAAAATAACGGTTATAAAATGAATCAGAAAAGACCGACTGCCGTACTTTAAACAACGTATGAACGGTGGGGTATTTGATTGTTAAAAGGATGGGAACGAATATGAAATTAGTGATCCAGCGGGTGAAGGAAGCTTCTGTTGCTGTTGATGGAAAGGTGACCGGCTCCATTCAAAATGGGTTTCTGGTACTGGTTGGTGTTGGAAAAAACGATACAGAGGAGATCGCTGACAAATATCTGAAAAAAATGCTGGGACTGCGGATCTTTGAAGACGCTCAGGGAAAAACCAATCTGTCCCTCGGAGACGTGGACGGACAGCTTTTGCTGGTGTCCCAGTTTACCCTGTATGCCAACTGCAAAAAGGGCAACCGCCCCAGCTTTGTGGAGGCGGGTTTGCCGGATCAGGCAGAACATTTATATGAATATATGGTGGCGGAAGCCAGAAAAGCGGTGCAGGTGGTGGAAACTGGCGTTTTTGGCGCTCATATGGAGGTTTCTCTGGTCAATGACGGCCCTTTCACCATTGTTTTGGAAAATCTGACAGATAAGGAGTAGGAACTGTGGCAGAGCTTACACCAATGATGCAGCAATACATAGAGACAAAAGAACAGTACAAGGATTGCATCCTGTTTTACCGTCTGGGAGATTTCTATGAGATGTTCTACGACGACGCCCTTCTGGCTTCCAAAGAACTGGAGATCACACTGACAGGCAAAAACTGCGGGCAGGAGGAGCGCGCCCCTATGTGCGGCGTGCCTTATCATGCCGTGGATAGCTATCTGAACAAGCTGGTTTCCAAAGGCTACAAGGTTGCCATTTGCGAGCAGGTGGAGGATCCGAAGCTGGCTAAGGGGATCGTAAAACGGGAAGTGGTGCGCATTGTCACACCCGGTACCAATCTGGACACGCAGGCGCTGGACGAGACCAAGAACAATTATTTGATGTGCGTCTTTTACACCGGAGAGCAGTATGGTTTGTCTGTGGCGGATGTGACTACAGGCGCTTATTATGTGACAGAAGTGGAGAACAACCGCCAGCTTGTGGACGAGATCAATAAATACATGCCTTCAGAGATGATCTGTAATGAGACCTTTTATATGAGCGGCGTGGATATGGAGGATCTGAAGAACCGTCTGGGGATCACCGTCTACTCGCTGGAGGCGGATTATTTTGACGAGGAGGGCTGCCTGCGTATTCTTACCACTCATTTTCATGTGGCGTCCGTGGACTCTCTGGGCGTGTCCGCTATGAAGACAGGCGTTATTGCAGCCGGAGCCCTGTTGCAGTATCTCTATGATACCCAAAAGACAAGCCTTTCCCATATGTCGAAGTTAAGCCCCTACGCCATTGGGAAATATATGATCATCGATACATCCACCCGGAGAAATCTGGAACTGACGGAGACTTTGCGGGAAAAGCAGAAGAGAGGCTCCCT
This sequence comes from uncultured Lachnospiraceae bacterium, assembly GCA_947625995.1. Lineage (GTDB taxonomy): Bacteria > Bacillota > Clostridia > Lachnospirales > Lachnospiraceae > CANQUC01. The sequence continues at coordinate 5,163 of CANQQN010000020.1, read as the reverse complement.
TTTGTGGGTGCTGGACAAGACAAAGACCGCCATGGGCGCCAGACTTCTGCGGCAGCTGATCGAGCAGCCCTCCATTGACAAGGAGGAGATCGAGCTTAGGCTGGACGCGGTGGAAGAACTGTATAAGGATGCTATCTGCCGTGAGGAACTGCGGGAATATCTGCAGCCCATCTACGATTTTGAGCGGCTGTTGGGTAAGATCAGCTATCAGTCTGCTAATCCGAGAGATCTGGTGGCCCTGAAGCTATCCATGAACATGCTGCCGCCCATCAAATACCTATTGCAGGATGTAAAGTCCGAATATCTGAAAAAAATATATGAGGAGCTTGATCCGCTGGAAGATCTGCGGGAGCTTTTGGAGAAGGCCATCAGGGACGAGCCGCCCATTGCACAGAAGGACGGCGGCATCATCCGGGAGGGCTACAACGAGGAAGTGGATAAGCTGCGGAACGCAAAGACCGAGGGAAAGACTTGGATCGCCCAGATGGAACAGAAGGAGCGGGAGAGCACCGGCATTAAGAATCTGAGGATCAAATTCAACAAAGTATTCGGATATTATCTTGAGGTAACCAATTCTTTCAAAAATATGGTGCCTGAGCACTATATGCGCAAGCAAACCCTCGCCAACGCAGAACGTTATATCACGCCGGAACTGAAGGAAATGGAAAATATGATCCTTGGCGCGGAGGAGCGGCTTACCTCTCTGGAATATGAACTGTTCTGTGAGGTCAGAGACCGTATCGGCGGGGAAGTCATGCGTATTCAAAAGACCGCGTCCGCCATTGCATGGCTGGATGTGTATGCTTCCTTTGCAAATGTGGCATATAAGAATGATTATGTGCGCCCGAAGATCAACGAGAAGGGCATGATCGACATTAAAGGAGGCCGCCATCCGGTGGTGGAACAGATGCTTCCGGCCCGGCAGTTTGTGGAGAACGATACATTTTTAAATAACAATGACAACCGGATCAGCATCATTACCGGACCAAATATGGCCGGAAAATCAACCTATATGCGGCAGTCCGCTCTGATCGTGCTCATGGCCCAGACCGGCAGCTTTGTGCCTGCAAAGGAAGCGAAGATCGGTCTGGTGGATCGGATCTTTACGAGAGTGGGCGCCTCCGACGATCTTGCCAGCGGCCAGAGTACCTTTATGGTGGAGATGACAGAGGTGGCGAATATTTTGAGGAACGCCACTGCAAAAAGCCTGTTGATCCTTGATGAGATCGGCAGGGGTACCAGTACCTTTGACGGTCTTAGCATCGCATGGGCGGTGGTAGAGCATATCAGCAACAAGAAGATTTTGGGGGCGAAGACCTTGTTTGCCACCCATTACCATGAACTGACGGAACTGGAGGGAAAGATCCCCGGCGTAAACAATTACTGTATCGCTGTGAAAGAGCAGGGAGATAACATTGTATTTTTGCGGAAGATCGTGAAGGGCGGGGCCGACAAGAGCTACGGTATTCAGGTTGCAAAGCTGGCCGGCGTGCCGGAAACGGTCATAGAACGCGCCAAGGATCTGGTGGAACAACTGAGCGATGCCGATATTTCTTATCGCGCAAAAGAGATTTCCGTGAATACGGAGACAAAAATCCAGAAGAAGAAACCGGAGCAGATCGAGTTAGATCAGATATCCCTTTTTGACACGGTGAAGGATGACGATATCGTTCAGGAGTTAAAGGAGCTTGATATCAAGTGCATGACGCCGCTGGACGCCTTAAATAAGCTGAATGAACTGCAGAATAAACTGAAAAACAGGTGGTAGGAAAAACTATGGCAAAGATCAGATTATTGGATTCGGAAACGATCAATCAGATCGCCGCGGGGGAAGTGGTGGAACGTCCTGCCTCGGTGGTGAAGGAACTGGTGGAGAACGCCATTGACGCCAACGCCACAGCTATCGCGGTGGAGATCAAGGACGGAGGCATCGGCTTCATACGGATCACCGACAACGGAGACGGGATCGATGAGGAACAGGTTCCCATTGCTTTTTCCCGTCACGCTACCAGCAAGATCCGTACGGTGGAGGATTTGTTGTCGGTCAGCAGCCTTGGGTTCCGGGGCGAGGCCCTTTCCAGTATCGCGGCGGTATCCAGAGTAGAACTGTTTACCAAGACAAGAGATTCCATAACCGGCGTCCATTACGTGATCGAGGGCGGGGAGGAAAAGGAACTGTCCGAGACAGGCATACCGGACGGCACCACCTTTGTGGTGCGGAATCTGTTCTATAATACGCCTGCCAGAAGAAAATTTTTGAAGACTGCCACCTCAGAGGGCAGTCAGATTCAGGAGTTGATGGTGCAGTTTGCCCTTGCCCATCCGGAGATCGCTTTTAAGTTTACCAATCAGAATCAGGTGAAGCTCCAGACCGGCGGACAGCATAAGCTGAAGGAGATCATTTATGAGGTCTGCGGCAGGGACATCACAAGGGAACTGCTGGAGATCGATGTGGAAACGGATATGATGAAGATCAGCGGCTATCTGGGGAAGCCGGTGATCGGCAGAGGCAACAGAAGCTTTGAACATTATTTTATCAACGGACGGTATATCAAAAGCAGGATCGTGGCAAACGCCATTGAAGACGCCTATCAGGGATTTCTGATGCAGCACAGGTATCCCTTTACGGTGCTGCATCTGACGATGCCTTCCCATCTGCTGGATGTAAACGTCCATCCCTCAAAAATGGAACTGCGGTTTTCCGATAATCAGGCGGTCTATGAGCAGCTAAAGAACAGTATTGCGGGACGGCTTCGACAGGAGGAACTGATCCCCGACGTTACGATTGATAAAGAAAAGGAAACCGCTGTACAGAAAACAGAAGCGGTTCAGAAAAAAACGGGCGATCTTCCACAAACCGGATCAGACTTGCCGGAGGACAGACAGCGGGGACCGGAATTTTCTTATCCAAAGAATCTGTCCTATATATCCTACGCGTCGGATGTTTCCATGCCGGAGCCCTTTGAAAAACAGCGCCTTTCCGGGTATGAAGAGCGGGTGGAAAAGAAGTTTGAAAAGCTTCGGGAACAGGAGCGGGAGACGGAGCAGTTAAAGCTGTTTGACCATAAGCTGCTCGACAGCCGCAACGCCTCAAAGGTCAGGATCGTGGGACAGGTGTTTGCCACCTACTGGATCGTGGAATTTGAAGACAACATGTACATCATAGACCAGCATGCGGCTCATGAGAAGGTAAATTATGAGCGGATGAGGGAGCAGTTAAAGAACAAGGAAATGACTTCGCAGCAGGTGAGCCCGCCCATTATGCTGACGCTTACTGCGGCGGAGGAAGAAAAGCTGAATGCGTTTCTGCCTTATTTTGAAAAACTGGGTTATGAGATCTCATCCTTTGGCGGGATGGATTACATGGTAAGCGGGGTGCCCGGCAACCTGTATGGCCTGTTGGAGAAGGATCTGCTGCTGCAGATGCTGGACGAGATCGACATAGACACCGGAAGGAACAATGAGACGATGATCTTGGAAAAGCTTGCTTCCATGTCCTGCAAGGCGGCGGTGAAGGGCGGCATGAAGCTTTCCTACAGGGAGGCGGAAGCGTTGTTTGACGAACTTCTGCATTTGGAAAATCCTTACCACTGTCCCCACGGCAGACCGGTGATCATCTCTATGAGCAGGCAGGAACTGGAAAAGAAATTCAAGAGGATCCTGTGAGGCGGTCCGAAGGGAGTGCAGGTATTTGAAAAAACCTCTGATCATATTGACAGGCCCTACGGCCGTGGGAAAGACAAAGGCGTCAATCGGGCTTGCGAAAGCCGTAAACGGAGAGATCATTTCCGCGGATTCCATGCAGGTGTACCGGCACATGGATATCGGCTCCGCCAAGATCACAAAGGAAGAAATGGAAGGAGTCCCGCATCATCTGGTGGATATTCTGGAGCCGTGGGAGGAATTTCATGTGGTACGGTTCCAGCAGCTGGCGAAGGAGGCTGTGGAGCAGATTTATGGAAACGGGCATGTGCCCATTTTGGTCGGAGGCACAGGCTTTTACATTCAGAGCCTTTTGTATGACATTGATTTTACGGAAACAGAGGCTGATGAGCAGTTCCGCAGGGAGATGGAGGCGCTTGCCAAGGAACAGGGGCCAAAGATCCTCCACGAACGGCTGCGACAGGTGGATCCGGTGTCTGCAGAAGAAATCCCGCCAGGAAATGTAAAGCGCGTGATCCGCGCGCTGGAATTTTACCGGCAGACCGGAAAGCCTATTTCTGTGCACAATCGGGAGCAGAGAAGCCGAAAGGCCGCCTATGAGTTTGCCTATTTTGTGCTGACCGACCAGCGAAGCCGTCTCTACGAACGCATCGACGCGCGTGTGGATCAGATGATGGAGCAGGGGCTTCTGGAGGAAGTGGCGGCATTGAAGAAAATGGGCTGTACCAGAGACATGGTTTCCATGCAAGGCTTGGGGTATAAGGAGATTTTGGCTTATCTGGAGGGAGAGACCACCTTGGAAGAGGCGGTATACCTGATCAAGCGTGATACCAGACACTTCGCCAAGCGGCAGATCACCTGGTTTAAGAGAGAGCGGGACGTGCGCTGGGTAGATAAGCAAGCCTTCGGGTATGATGAAGAGAAGATTCTTCAGTATATGTTGGAATGCGTGAAGGAGCAATGCGGGATTCAGTCATAGAGCTGGGATTGGAGCGTTCCCAAATTCCATTGATGGCAGATGAGAAACTGCATCCGCAGTTCTCATCGCCCCGTCGCGTAAACGCTCCAGAATGGAGATTTTTATGTTGTGTCATTCCTTAAAAACGATTTACAGTGAGCTTGGTATTTCTCCGGAGGTGCTTTCTTTCGGTGAGCGGATAGAAGAAACATTGAAGGAACGGTTTGAAAAAATTGATGAAACGGTAGAATACAACCAACTGAAAGTCATCAGGGCCATGCAGGAAAATCGCGTGTCTGATATTCATTTTAACGCCACCACCGGCTACGGCTACAATGATCTGGGGAGAGATACGCTGGAGCGTGTCTATGCGTCTGTGTTTCACACAGAAGATGCTCTGGTGCGGCCTCAGCTTACTTGCGGCACCCATGCGCTGGCAGTGGCGCTTTCGGCAAATCTGCGTCCCGGTGACGAGCTTTTGTCTCCGGCGGGCAAGCCCTACGACACGCTGGAGGAAGTGATCGGCATTCGTCCTTCCAAAG
>CANQQN010000019.1 GCA_947625995.1 uncultured Lachnospiraceae bacterium | reverse complement strand
ACCCGGAGCACCATGTAAGCGGTGTCGGATTTTCTCGTCACGAAAGCATAGGTGTATTCCAGATTGATATCATTGTCCACAAGCACCTGAAGCACTTTATGCAGTCCGCCGGGGCGGTCGTCGATGGCGACTGCCAGCACAGGGGTGACCGTACTGATATAGCCGGCATCAGAAAGGATAGCCGCGGTTTTGCGCGGATCGTCAACGATGGCGCGCAGCACGCCGAAATCCTGTGTTTCCGCAATGGAAAGGGTGCGCATGTCCACATTGTTATCCGCTAAAGTTTTCGTCACCTCGGCAAGTCCGCCGGTCTTATTTTCCACAAAAATGGAAAGCTGATCTATAGTCATTTTTTCCTCCATTCTGAAGACGCTTAAGCCTTCCTTTTAATAAAGATTGCGGTTGTCGATGACGCGGACGGCTTTCCCCTCGCTGCGGGTAATGGACTTCGGCGCCACCAGCTTTACCTTCGCGTAGATACCGAGCATCGCCTTCAGGGCGTCGATCAGTTCTTTTTCTTTCTTGGAGATCTCGCTGACGGAATCGGAGAACATCTCCGGCGTCATCTCCACCTGTACCTCCAGCCTGTCGCTGTTATTCTCACGGGACACAATGATCTGATAATTTGCGGGATATCCCTTGTTCATCAGCACGGTCTCGATCTGTGACGGGAATACGTTGACGCCCTTGATGATCAGCATATCGTCGCTTCTGCCCATGGGCTTGCTCATCTTTACATGGGTTCTGCCGCAGGAGCATTTCTTCCGCGAAAGCACGCAGATATCACGGGTGCGGTAACGGAGCAGCGGGAACGCTTCCTTGGTAATGCTGGTGAATACAAGCTCGCCCTTTTCCCCTTCCGGAAGCACCTCTCCGGTGTTGGGATCGATGATCTCGGCAATGAAATGATCTTCATTGATGTGCATACCGGTCTGTTCGCTGCACTCGAAGGATACGCCTGGGCCGGAGATCTCCGTAAGGCCGTAAATATCATAGGCCTTAATGCCCAGCTTATTCTGGATATCCTGACGCATCTCCTCTGTCCACGCCTCCGCGCCGAAGATGCCCGCTTTTAATTTGATCTTGTCCCGGACGCCTCTCTCATAGATGCTCTCTGCAAGGTACGCCGCGTAAGAAGGGGTGCAGCAGAGAATGGTGGAACCCAGATCGCACATAAACTGGATCTGGCGCTCTGTGTTGCCTGACGACATGGGAAGGGTCAGGGAACCCAGCTTGTGGGAACCGCCGTTTAAGCCGGGGCCGCCGGTAAACAGGCCGTAGCCGTAGCAGACATGCACCACATCGTCTTTGGTGCCGCCTGCCGCCACAATGGCGCGGGCACAGCAGGTATCCCACAGGTCAATATCATTCTGTGTGTAGAACGCCACCACGCGTCTGCCGGTGGTGCCGCTGGTGGACTGGATGCGCACACAGTCTGACAGGGGCCTTGCAAGCAGTCCGTAAGGATAAGCGTCCCGCAGGTCGTCCTTGGTCAGGAAGGGAAGCTTATGTAGATCCGCGGTAGAACGGACATCGTCGGGGGTCACACCCTTTTCTTCCATTTTTTTCCTGTAGTAGGGCACATGCTCATAAACGTCCCGCACCTTTTTCACAAGGCGCTCATCCTGCCATGCCTGAATCTGCTCCCGTGAAGCGCATTCAATCTCGGGCTGAAAATATCTTTCCATAATGTTGATTTCCTTTCTTTTTTATTCAACGAGCCATATATATTCATATTACACGAAAATTTTAAAAAAGAAAAGAAGTTTTTGGTAAATTTGCAGATATTTTTAAGATTTTTAAAATCCAGACCCTATCCCGTAAAAAATACCCCCGCAGCTTCTTCCCAGACGCTGCGGGGGTATTTTTGTTCGTGACGCCATCGGTCATCCTTCAATCGCGATAAATCTGCTCTCTTCTACCTTCTTAGGCGCTTCCTTGGGAACCGTCAGGTGAAGGATCCCGTCCTCATACTTTGCATGGATATCTTCCTGCGTGATGGAATCGCCCACGTAGAAGCTTCTGCTCATGCTGCCATAGTACCGTTCCCTGCGGATGTATTTTCCGTCTTCATCCTTCTGGTCATTGTCCACATTCTTTGTGGCGCTGACCGTAAGGCATCCTTTTTCCAGCTTGGCGCTGATCTCATCCTTCTTATAACCGGGCAGGTCGATGGAAACCTCATAAACGTCGTCCTTTTCCTTCACATCGGTCTTCATCATGTGCTGCTCCTGCTTGTTGTAAGCAGGATGCTTCTTTCCCCAGAAAGAATCAAAAGGGAAATCCATCCAATCGTCAAATAAGTTGTCTCCAAAAATACTGGGCATCATCATAGGTCATATCTCCTTCCAAATTAAAATTGTTTGATCCATATCTGTTTAGAACAGTCTGTGCAGAAATCCGTGATTTCATGAGTAATTTCTGCATTTCTTTTTTGTTCTAGCTGTAATATAACACGCATTATTAGCACTGTCAAGTGGTGAGTGCTAATTTTTTGTGAAAAAAATGTGAAACCTTTTTCGTTTCACATTTTTTCTGTCATTTTCCATTCCAAGGCATTTACACGGCAAGCCGCTCTCAGGCCCATTCCCGGCTGCCTCCGCTGACGATCCGGAAATACGCCCGGGAGGTGATCAGATAAGTGCCCATGTAAAAGATCCCAAAAATGATATAACCGATCACCGTGACGATCACATACAGCAATACATTGTTCATCATCAGCATCCGCATGATCTTTTCAATGATCGGCAACGCCACCGCCACATGGATACCGGCCAGCAGGAGGGGAAGGAGAAACACCGTGCGCACTTGGGAATTGATGCTCTTTTGCACTTCCTTTTTCGTCATACCCACCTTCTGCATGATCTCAAACCGCCGTTCATCTTCGTACCCCTCGGTGATCTGCTTGTAGTACATCAGCAGCACCACGGCACAGAGGAACACCAGCCCAAGGAGGATCCCAAGGAAGAACAGCCCGCCGTACAGGGCATAAAAGTCCTGCCGGTTGGATTCCAGCCCTTCTGTGGTCACAGCAGGAAATTCCGGATCTTCCTGCAATTTGGGATTTTCCTGCAGAAGCTTATTCTGCCCTTCCCGGATTTCATTTTCGATCTGAATCTTCAACTCGCTGCCGCAGCTTAGGTCAAAGCCGTGATAATCGTGATAGGAGGAAGCATCGTCCCCGTAAATTTCCTGCTGGACCTCAAATATCCGTTGGATCACCGAAAGATCCGGTACAAACAGGAACATAGAAGGGATCACCTGCATGGAATCCACGCCGTTATCCACAAATTCGGAGATCCTCTTTTTGATACGCATGGTCCCGCAATTCTCAAAGGTGATACAGTCCGCCGTGTAATCCGTCTTGGTGCAGTACAGGATCGCTTCATCGGCAGCTAAATCCTCCTCATCCCCGGTAAGCTTCCTGTAATCCTCCAGCGGCACGATAAAAAACTGGCGGATCCCAAACATGTCTGCCATGGAAAAATCCTCCATTCTGCTCCTATCAAAGATCACCTGATCACCCTGTAAGCAGCCACCCACACTCAGATACCGGTAATGAATCGTATTCTTTTCCTTCACCCCATACGTTTCCAGTACGCCCGCCGTCACTTCCTCCACCTTCCGGATCTTATTCTCGTCAAAGGAATACGTGTCGATGACGATATCCCTCGGATAGCGGTTCCGGATAGAGTTCTCCATTCCTACATACAGGCAGGCGGTGGAGGAGAGCATCACCAACACCATGGTGGAGAGAATGCAGATGGACGCAAGGCCGGCGCCGTTTCGTTTCATCCGGTAGCGCATGGAACTGACAGATACAAAGTGATCGGTCCGATAATAATAGCGTTTCCACTTTTTCAGCAGGTTGCAAAAAAACACGGAGCCTGTGACAAACAAAAGATACGTACCGATGATCACAAGGATCACCGCCACAAAAAACCAGGAAAGGGCGGCCATGGGGTTCTGAATGATCAGCGTGATGCTATATGCTGTCAGCAGAAGCACAAAACCAAAGATCGCCAGCAAAGCGTTGGCTTTCGGCGGCTTTTCTCCCTGACTTTCGCTGGCAAGCAGTTCCACCGGCTTTGCTTTCCAGATCTGCCGCAGGGCGTTCAGACAGATCACCAGAAAGATGGCCGCAAACAGCACCGCTGCGCAAACCACTGCGGAAAGATCCACGGAGAAAGCAAAGCTTGCGCCCGCGCCCAGCATTTTGATCATAATAAGCTGGGCGATCTTTGAAAAGAGGATGCCCAATCCGAGGCCTCCGGCCGCGGAGACAACATACAGGATCCACGTCTCCCACAAAAGGAGCACCGCAAGGTTTTTCTTGTCCATACCAAGGATATTGTAAAGACCAAACTCCTTTTTCCTGCGCCGGATCAAAAAAGAATTCGTATAAAAGAGAAAAATGGCCGCAAAGATCCCGATCACTCCTATCCCCCAGGACAGGATCGCCTGCATCTGCCTGCCGCCGGAAACCTCCGACAGATACCTGTCTGTGGACAAAAAGGAAATAATATAATACATCATCACCGTGCCCATACAGGTGAGGATATAAGGCAGATACAGCTTTCTGTTCTTTGCCATGGAGGTAAGGGCCAGCCTTGGGAAGAACAGCATACGGCCTGTCGCCTTTGCGCCTTTTCGTCCTGTATCTGCCATGTTGCCCCGGCTCATAAGATCTCCCCCTTTGTCCGCCCGCCTGTAGCCAGCAGCGTGAGCGTATCGGAGATCTTCTGGTACAGTTCCCCGTTGTCCGCGTCGCCCCGGTAAATCTGATGAAATACCTGCCCATCCTTGATAAAAAGCACCCGGTTTGCGTTGCTTGCCGCCTTTACGGAATGGGTCACCATGAGAATGGTCTGCCCCCGCCTGTTGATCTCCAGAAACAGCTTTAAAAGCTCGTCGGCAGCCTTGGAATCCAGCGCGCCCGTAGGCTCGTCCGCCAAGATCAGCCTTGGTCTTGTGATCAGCGCCCGGGCCACCGCCGCCCGCTGCTTCTGTCCGCCGGACACCTCATAGGGATATTTCTCAAGGATCTCCTCGATCCCCAGATTACGGGCGATAGGCGCCAGACGCTGTTCCATCTCCTTATAGGACTTTCCCGCCAACACCAGCGGAAGGAAAATGTTGTCCTTCAGAGAAAAGGTGTCCAACAGATTAAAATCCTGAAACACAAAGCCCAGATAATCCCGGCGGAACGCCGCTGCTTTGGATTCCCGGATGGTGTTCAAGTTCTTTCCATCCAGAAACACTTCCCCGCCGGTGGGCCTGTCCAGCGCCGCCAGAATGTTTAACAGCGTAGTCTTTCCGGAACCGGACTCTCCCATGATCGCCACATACTCCTGCTGCTCCACGGAAAAATTCACGTCCCGAAGGGCCTCCACCTTTGTACCTCCAAATCTTGTGGAATATATTTTTTTCAAATGACTGACTTCTAAGATCGATGTGCTCTGCGCCATCTTGTCATCCGTCCTTTCCCGGCTTTCTATAACCGAAAGATTTTCAGGTATCCATACCCTGCTTCCAATTATAAAAAAAACGGGGAAACGCTTCCATAACTTTGGCTTGCATTTTTCCCCGTATCCTTACGATTCTGTAAGATGATATGATCAGTCTTCTACATCCAGCTTTTCAGAGGCAAATCCGATGAAGACCGACGTGCCTTCGCCTGCCTTCGACTCCGCTGTGATGGTATGTCCCAGACTGCCGCAGATCCTGCGGCACAGATACAGTCCGATACCGCTGGCGCCCTTGTCCCGCCGTCCGTTGTATCCCGTAAAGCCTTTCTCGAAAATGCGGGGCAGATCCTCCGCCGCAATGCCGATACCGGTATCCTGTATACATAGGACGCCGTCTCTTGGCATCCAGATACGGATGCTGCCGGAGCCTGTATATTTCAGGGCGTTTGCCAGCACCTGCTCCAGCACAAAGGACAACCATTTTTCATCTGTGAGCACCCTGAAGTGGACCTGTTCCATTTGAAGCTTTATCTTTTTGCGGATAAACTGGGCGGCATATTTTTTCACCGCCTGCTTCAGGATCCCGTCCAGTTCATATTCCCTGATCACGTAATCCGTCGTATCCGATTCCAGACGCAGAAAACCAAGGACCATCTCCACATACTGCTCGATCTCCTGAAGCCTCACAGAAAGCTCCTCCTGCTCCTGTTCTCCCGCAGAGCCGCCGCTTTGCAGAATCAGCCTCATGGCGGCAATAGGCGTCTTGATCTGATGCACCCACGTGGTGTAATAGTCCGTCATATTCTGATAGCGGCCATTCATTTCTTCAAGAAGCTTTTCTTTTTCCTTCAAAAGCACCGTCAAAATATCCTGATAGTCCTTTTCGATCCGGTCTGCCGCCTCCGGAAGGCTTTCCGGCTCAAAAATCCCGGCTTTCCTAAGCTTTTCCAGACAGTGATGCCGTTTCTGAAACCTGCCAAAGCCGATCAGGAAAAAAATGCCTCCAAGAACCAGCGCCAGAACGGCAATATACAACAACGCGCCTCCGGGAAGGCCGTACAAAAACAGTACCCCTTCAAAGAGTATTGTAAGCAACGCCCAAAGACTGATGGGCCATTTACAGGATTTCAGGTATAGCAGAAGCACAGGATCTTTTCTCCTATTCCACCAGATATCCCAGACCCTTTTTCGTGGTGATGAATCCTTGGAGGCCTGCCGCTTCCAGCTTCTTGCGAAGCCTCGTCATATTCACCGTCAGGGTATTGTCATCCACAAAGCTGTCTGTTTCCCACAGCCGCTGCATCAACCGGCTGCGGCTGACAATCTTCCCTTTGTTCTCCAAAAGGATCTGTAAAATCCGGTAATCATTTTTTGTGAGCAGGATCTTTTCATTGCGATAGGTGAGGCTGGCGTCCGCAAGATTCAGCACAGCGCCCTTATGCTCGATCATGCTCATCCGTCCGGAAAGATCATACGTGCGCCTGAGCACCGCCTGTATCTTCGCCGTAAGTACAGAGAGATCGAAGGGCTTTGGAATGAAGTCGTCCCCGCCCATGTTCATGGCCATGATAATGTTCATATTATCTGAGGCCGACGACAAAAAGACCACCGGCGTCTTTGACAGTTTCCTGATCTCGCCGCACCAATGATAGCCATCATAAAAGGGCAATGAGATATCCATGAGCACAAGATGAGGATCAAAATCCAGAAATTCAGGGAGGATATCCCGGAAATTCCGAACGAACGCCGCCTCATATCCCCATGCCTGAAGATGATCGCTCACCCTTTTCGCGATCGTGTCATCATCTTCCACGATAAATATCCGATATATCATGGCAGCATGTCCTGAATCCCTTCCAGAAGATCCACAATGGGAGCCATGGTGCGATCCAGCTTGTTCACCGCATCGTTCACCTGATCCATATCAAGCGTCTCCACCGTCTGGTCAAGATCCTTCAGGGTGTGATCCAACACCGTCAGCGTTCCGGAAAGCCGTACCGCCAAATACCCGCCGATCACCGCAATGACCAGACACATCACAGCGATAAAGCCCGCTATCCTCTTCTGGATCTTCAATTGTTTTTTCATCAGTACGATTTCCTGATCCTGATCTGCCTCGCCGGGCATTACGTTTGTTTCCGCCACAATAACGCTCCTTTCCGCTGTTTACCATTTAATCATGCATCACCAGTTCTTTGTAAAATTCTGTGTAATCCTTTCGCTGTTCCTTTGTAAACTGGATTGCCGCGCGGGGATGTTGATTAAAAAGGCCGGTCATCAGATACTGCAGGTCATATCCCCATTTCGCCTCTTCTTTCATTTTTACCATATTGGCCTCAATGAACTTGAACGCGGGATATACTTTGTATTTTGGATTTTTCAAAAAGCCCAGCAACAGTTCCATTGCGCAGTTACCGGCGCCCCTGCCCATATTGCTGTAGGTAGCGTCCAGCCAGTCCGCGCCGTCTCCCACCGCTTCGATGGTATTGGCAAAGGCAAGCTGCTGATTGTTATGGGCATGGATCCCCACCTTTTTGCCGTATTTCGCAGCTACATTCATGAAAAGATCCACGATCCTTGCTATCTGTTCCGGATACAGGGCCCCATAGCTGTCAACAATATAAAATGTATTTACAGGCGTCTTTCCGAGGATCTCCAGCGCCGTTTCCACGTCCCGCTCCTGCGCGTTGGAAATGGCCATAATATTGCAGGTAGTCTCATAACCCTTTTTGGCCGCGTCCTCGATCATATCCGCGGCGGCAGGAATGGTGTTGATATACGTTGCTACGCGGATCAGGTCAATGGGGCTATCCTTCCGGTCAATGATATCCTTGCTGTAATCGCACCGTCCCACGTCTGCCATCACGGAAATCTTCAGATCCGTACCATTATCTCCCACGACCTTTCTGATATCCTCATCCCTGCAGAATTTCCATTTGCCGAATTTGTCTTCGTCAAAAAGCTCCGTGGAAGCCTTATAGCCGAATTCCATGTAATCCACTCCGGCTTTGATATTTGTTTCATACAGCGCCTTCACAAATTCGTCAGAAAAATAAAAATCATTGACGAGCCCGCCGTCCCGGAGCGTGGCGTCTACCACGCGGATATCCGGACGGAAATCCATCAGCTTTAAAAGTTCTTTCATTTTGCATTCTCCTCAGTTTATCACTTTAAATCAATATAAAACAGTATACGGCACGACATTCGTTTTGTCAATGCAGAGTCCCGGCAGTCAGGAAGCAGGGCATTGGAAATCTCGGATCTTAGGCACAAAAAACCCCGCAAGCCGTACAGCTTCGGGGTTTTGACATTCCTGTGTAAACAATCATCTCTTGGAGAACTGGGGAGCGCGACGGGCGGCTTTGAGGCCGTACTTCTTACGTTCTTTCATTCTCGGATCTCTGGTGAGATAGCCTGCTTTCTTCAGGATCGGACGGAATTCATCATCCTCATGAAGCAGTGCCCTTGCGATACCATGTCTCACCGCGCCGGCCTGACCTGTATAGCCGCCGCCGTGTACATTTACCTTCACATCATACTTTCCAAGGGTATCGGTAGCAACCAAAGGCTGACGTACGATCACCTTCAAAGTCTCAAGTCCAAAATAATCGTCAATATCTCTTTTGTTGATGGTAATTTTCCCTGTTCCGGGCGCCAAATATACTCTGGCGATGGATTTCTTTCTTCTACCTGTTCCATATGACTGAGCCATTGTCTGTATCTCCTTTCATTCCTACTTAAAATGTCAGCGCTTCGGGCTTCTGTGCCTCGTGCTTGTGTTCCGGACCTGCATATACAAATAACTTTCTGTACATTTCTCTTCCGAGCGGTCCCTTGGGAAGCATTCCCTTTACCGCAAGCTCAACGACCCTTTCAGGCTTCTTTGCCAACATTTCCTTCAATGTGGTCTCTTTCATGCCGCCCACATATTCGGAATGATGATAGTAAATCTTCTGCTCTAATTTCTTGCCCGTGACCTTCACCTTTTCTGCGTTGATAACGATCACATAGTCACCTGTATCGATATGGGGTGTAAAAATAGGCTTCTTCTTGCCTCTCAGTACACTCGCGACTTCTGAAGCCAAACGTCCCAACGTGCAGCCTTCTGCATCAACAACATACCATTTTCTGTCGATGGTTGCGGGACTTGCCATAAAACTTTTCATTGGTTAACCTCCTGCTAAAATGGTTGATTCTATAGTTTCAATACCTTTGGCGCCCACATCCTTCCGGGGCTATGGCAGAACGTAGAGCCAACAGATACCAATCCTCTCTGCAATCTGTTTGATTATATTACACTGTTCCTTGCGTGTCAAGCTTTATTTTGTGCGTCCGGTAATTTTCTTTGCGATCTGGTCATAAGAATCAGCAACAGAAATCTCAAAGGATCCCTGTACCAAACGTTCGGAATATCCGCGCTCCACAAGGTAATCGTCAAACTCTCTGGCGCTGCTGATCACGCCTGCCTCCTCCAATCTGGAAGCCACCGTGTAAGAATCCGCGCCTCTTGGGATCTCCAGAGTAACTTTTTTGTCAGCCTCTGAGGACTGCCCGCTCTGAGCCGAACCGGCGGCAGGCTGCTGTGAGGTGGCCGTTGTTGAACCACCGTTTCCCGCCTTGGATGTCTCTCCAGAGGCCGATGCCGCTGTTGCACCGCCGCGATCTGTATTGGATGTCTCTGTACCGTTTCCGCCTGTCTGAGGCGTCTCTCCGGAGGCCGGCGCCGCTGTTGAAGTGCCGTTGTCTGTATTAGGTTTCTCCGTGGAGGCCGGCGCCGCCGTCTCTCCCGGCTTTTCAGATACAGCCGGCTTAGATGTGGGGGCTGCTGTCCCGGCGGCCTCGCTTTCCACGGGCGCCGCCGTGGAATCGTTTGCCGGATCTGTTGGTTGTGCAGAGGCAACGACTGTTTTATCCGCGCCGTCAGACGGTTGTTTTTGCACCGTTGTCTTCACCATGGAAAACCCCGCCACTATGATCGCCGTGATCAAAACGCCTACGCCAAAGCCTCTGATAAAATATTTTGATTTCATCGCTCTCTCCTGCTATACAGATCTACAATCATCCTGACTTCGCCAATGCCAAGCTTTAATTCTTCGGCGATGTCCATACTTGCATATCCCTGGTCATACATTGCCAACACTTTCATGCGCGTTTCCACGTCTGCGTCCGTAGATACCGTGCCGCTTTCCCGCACCACCTTCAGCATTTTATTGGGTGCGTCCTCCAGCACAACGTCATCGGGGATCTTTTTTTCTTTTGGGGCAGATGCGTCTTTTGGCGGCGCCGCCACAGACGCCGCAGCTTCCGCTTCCGCCAGATCCGGCGCCTTGGGCGCATCCTCCCGGGAAGCCGCATCATTGGTTTGTTCCTTTCCCCCGGCGACCTCAGACTCCTGTACTTTTATATCCACAGATTCCGCTGGTTCCGGTTCTTCGATTTCTTGTGCCGCTGGCTTTGGTTCTTCGGTTTCTTGTGCCGCCGGCTTTGGTGCCTCCTCCACAGACGCCCCTGCCGTAAGGACTTCCTCAACCGCCGCTTTCACTGTTTTCACGGAAATATCTTCCACAGGCTCCACATCGGCGACCATGACCTCCGCTTCCTCTTCCACAGACGCCTCCGGTTCCTGCTGTTCCATATGATGCAGTGCTTCCTTGATCTCAGCGCTGTCAATCTGCTTTGTGGGCTCATATGCAGGTTCTTCCTCCGCAAAGCTTATCTCGTCCTGAACTGACAGTTCCTGCTTGATATCCTCTTTGATCCGGTTGATGAATGTTTCCCGCACGTCGCCGGCTGTCTGCGTCATGGCGTTTGCCTGCATCTTTACAAGCTCTACCTCCGCTGCCAGCTCCTTAGCCTCCTCGCGCACCTGCGCGACGATCTTTGCTTCTTCCTTGATCTCTTCCTGCTTGTTGTTGATCATGGAATACAGGAACGTCACTTCATTGTGATGATTATTAATCTCCTTGATCACACTGTCTGAGCATGCCTGAAGCTTCTCCTGCTGGGCGGCGGCCATTTTTTCCATGGCCATCTTGTTTTCTTCGGAAATAGCGCCCGCGTCCTCTTGGGCCTGCTTTACGCATGCCTCCAACTTTTCCTGCGTCTGCCGGGTAAGCGCCTCCATATATTCTTTCGCTTCGTTTACCGTAACAGCGATCTCCCGTTTTGCCTCCTCGACATATGCCTGCCAGGTAGCGTTGACCGCCTCGTCAACTTTAAGCTGGGCTTGTTCCGCGTGCTTATCAAACACCCGATCCATCTCCGCCCTTAATTCTTCCTTATGAGCCTCTAAATCCTTCTCTTCCTCGCTGTCAAATAGCTTGCCGGAAAGCACAAAACTTGCCGCCACAATGACAACCCCTATTACGATCAGCACAATCTGTAACAGTTCCATAACTGCCCCCTTTGTGAAAAAGACCACGCACAAATTATGTAAACTGGCATTTTTTGCCTAGTATTCAAAATTATAACACAAAAAAAAGTTCTGACAAGTACTTTTATCAATTTTTAACATATTTTTTATTAAATCACAACATATTACCACCCAAAAGAATAAATTCTGTTAATTTCTTCCGAGTTTCAATGGGCATCCCTTCAAAAGAAAAATGGTAAACCTGCCTGTTATGAATGGTTTCCACTTCTGTAACCCTTCCTAGGAGTCGCATTTGCCGCATGGTGACCTCTCCCGTCTCCTGCGCTGCCTCCAGTTGTTCCTCCGGCAGAGCCTGTCCTTCTGCAACGCAGAAAGTCAGTTCCCCGGAGGCCAGCGCCGTGACAATGATCTCCACGTGATATTTCGTCCGGCTCCCGAAGGAAAACAAAACTTCTTCATTGCAGAACAAAACCGGCTCTTCCTCCACATCTGTATGGTAGAGTCCGTCCTTCAGTTCCATCTCCATAACATACCTGTTCTCGCTTTTATAGCGCTCAAGGACCTCTGCTTTTGCATAGTAGATCCCCTGCGGCGTTTCAAACCGGCAGATTCCCTGCATGAATAAGGGCAATACCTGAAGCCGGCCGTCCAGCACCGGCATTGACAGACGTACCCGGCTGTCGTTCAACACCTCCAGCACCCTGCATTCCATACCGTCAAAATACGCGTTTCCACCTTGCATGATCATACTTTTCAACATCCTGTACCACCCCTGCCGTTTTGTATTTTAAAGAAAAGAGGAGCTATCACATTGCGCTGCGACAGCTCCACGGTCTTTATCTTGATTTTTTCTTGATCTCCTTCAATTCGTCAAAAACCACATCATTGAGCACCCGGATATAAGTACCCTTCATCCCCGACGAGCGGGACTCAATCACGCCGGCGCTCTCAAATTTGCGCAGCGCATTGACGATCACCGATCTGGTGATGCCTACCCTGTCCGCAATCTTGCTGGCTACCAGAATCCCTTCGTTGCCGTTTAGCTCGTCGAATATATGGATAATGGCTTCCAGTTCCGAAAAAGACAACGTGCTGATGGCGGACTTAACGATATGGACTTTTCTCGCTTCCTCCGCATTTTCTTCATTGACAGAGCGCATCATCTCCAGCCCCACCACAGTGGTGGCATACTCGCTGAGAATGATATCGTCGATGGTATATTGGCTGCCCCGGTTGTACAAAAACAGAGTCCCAAGCCGCTCTCCGGCAATATCGATGGGCGTAATGATCGCCTGATGCCTGCTGACGTCCTCGGCCTCAAAGCCAAGGGTTTCCAGATTCACATTTTCTTTTGTGGACAGAATACCGAGAAGCCGTTCATTCAGCGCCGTATCAATGAATCCGCCCACCTTATCCGCGATCAGTTCCGTGATCTCCGGCACGTCCGCGCACAGCCCGACGCCAAGGACTTTTCCCTTTTTGCTGATCACAAGGACATTGGAATCCAGAATCTCCGTGAGTACGGTGCAGATATCATTAAACACAACCTTCGAGGAATTGTTGTTGTGTAAAAGTTTATTGATCTTTCTGGTCTTATCTAAAAGTTGAACACTCACATGTTTTCCCCTTTTCTGCGGTATTTCCTTATTTTTTAAATAGTATCATGAAGACGCGGAAAAATCAATGAAAAGATGCTGTTTTTACTGTATTTTCGTCATTTTTCACGGTTACATAGCCGCACTGTCCGTTATTACACACAAGTTTATTGCCGCGGATCAGCAGTGCATTTCCACATTTGGGGCAGATCTGGCCGGAGGGCCGCTGCCATACCATAAAATCACAAGCCGGATTGTCCTCGCATCCGTAATACTTTCTACCCTTTTTGCTCTTTCGGATCACAACATCTTTTCCGCACTTGGGGCACTTGACGCCGATCTTTTCAAAATAAGGCTTTGTATTCCTGCATTCGGGGAAACCGGGGCAGGCCAAAAACCGCCCGTGGGGCCCGTATTTGACCACCATCATCCTGCCACATTCTTCACAGGGAATGTCTGTCACTTCGTCGGCGATCTCAACTTTGGAAAGCTTCTGCTCCGCCTCATCCACCGCTTCGTCCAGATCCGGATAGAAGTTTGCGATCACTGTTTTCCAGTTGACGCTGCCCTCTTCCACCTTGTCCAGCAATGCTTCCATATTCGCGGTAAAATCCGTATCCACAATGGTAGGAAATGCCTCTTTCATCATGGCATTTACCGCTTCTCCAAGCTCTGTCACATAAAGGTTTTTCCCTTCCTTGGCCACGTAGCGGCGAGAAATGATCGTACTGATGGTGGGCGCATAGGTGCTGGGACGTCCGATGCCCAATTCCTCAAGGGCACGCACAAGAGCAGCCTCCGTATAATGGGCCGGGGGCTGAGTAAAATGCTGTCTGGCATCCAGATCCTGAAGCATAAATGTGGTTCCCTTCCTGATATCTCCCAAAGGAATCTTCAATTCCTTTTCTTCGTCAGGTTCTATATAAACGGATTTAAAACCGTCAAAAACAAGCTTTGAGGTAGCAACCGTAAACAGGTAGCTTCCGGCGGAGATCTTTACAGAGATAGTCTCATATCTGGCATCGCTCATCTGACTTGCGGCAAACCGTTTCCAGATCAGCTGATACAGGCGGAACTGGTCTCTTGTGAGGGAGTCCTTCAGAGATGCCGGCGTCCGGGCGATATCCGTAGGACGGATGGCCTCATGGGCGTCCTGAATCTTTTTGTCGGAGGCGCCGCTGCTGCCCGTCCCGGAAACATACTCTTTT
>CANQQN010000018.1 GCA_947625995.1 uncultured Lachnospiraceae bacterium | reverse complement strand
TTCTGCAGATGTCCGGATCGTATTATTGAATCATGTCGGTGAAGCCCGTTTGATCGAAAATATCCTGAACCGTTTCGTTTTGTCCGGTGACCGTCAGATTGCCGGCTCCGACCTGCTTGATCATCATAAGCAGGACGCGCAGTCCGGCGGATGAAATATAATCAAGCGCAGACGTATCAACGGCGATCTTTTCAATCTTTCCTTCTGCTACCGTTTTTTCGTAAAGTCCCGGCAGATCCGGCGCGGATATGGAATCAAGTCTGCCCCGCAGCGTAATCTCCATTGTGCCGCCGAAAAAATATTTGTCGGGAAAATTTGGAATTAACCTTGACTAAAAATGGAAGTATGTTACAATTACTCTATCTGCTTTGAATATTGAAAAAACAAAAGCAAAATAAATATAGGAGGGAACAACCAATGGCAAAATGGGTATATTTATTCACAGAAGGCAACGCGAACATGCGCGAGCTTCTGGGCGGCAAAGGCGCGAACCTTGCCGAAATGACCAATCTTGGTCTGCCCGTGCCTCAGGGCTTCACCATCACCACAGAGGCCTGCACACAGTACTACGAGGACGGCAGACAGATCAATGACGAGATCCAGGCACAGATCAACGAGTACATCGTAAAGATGGAGGAGATCACCGGCAAGAAATTCGGTGATAAGGAGAATCCGCTGCTTGTTTCCGTTCGTTCCGGCGCGAGAGCGTCCATGCCCGGCATGATGGACACGATCCTGAACCTGGGCCTGAATGAAGAGGTTGTGGAAGTTGTTGCCAAGAAGACCGGCAACGAGAGATGGGCCCGCGACTGCTACAGAAGATTTATTCAGATGTATTCCGACGTGGTAATGGAAGTGGGCAAGAAATATTTTGAAGAGCTTATCGACAAGATGAAAGCCGACAGAGGCGTAAAGCAGGATGTTGAGCTGACCGCCGACGATTTGAAGGAACTGGCCAACCAGTTCAAGGCTGAGTATAAGGCAAAGTTGGGCGAGGATTTCCCCGACGATCCCAAGGAGCAGCTGATGGGCGCCATCAAGGCTGTGTTCCGTTCATGGGACAACCCCCGTGCGAACGTATACCGCCGTGACAACGATATTCCTTATTCATGGGGAACCGCGGTCAACGTACAGGAAATGGCATTCGGTAACTGGTCAGACGAGTCCGGCACCGGCGTTGCGTTTACAAGAGATCCCGCTACCGGCGAGAAGAAGCTCATGGGTGAGTTTCTGATGAATGCTCAGGGTGAGGACGTTGTGGCAGGCGTTCGTACCCCTCAGCCCATCTCCGCGCTGGCAGAAGTAATGCCTGAGGTGTTTGAGCAGTTCAAGACCGTGTGCGCCACACTGGAGTCACATTACAGAGACATGCAGGATATGGAGTTTACTATTCAGGACAGAAAGCTGTTCATGCTGCAGACACGTAACGGCAAGAGAACCGCGCAGGCTGCGTTAAAGATCGCCTGCGATCTTGTGGACGAGGGCGTGCGCACGGAAGAAGAAGCCGTTGCCATGATCGATCCCCGTAACCTTGACACCCTGCTGCATCCCCAGTTTGACGCCGCTGCCCTGAAGGCTGCGGAGCCTGTGGCAAAGGCGCTTGGCGCTTCACCCGGCGCTGCCTGCGGTAAGATCGTATTCTCCGCAGAAGATGCAAAGGAATGGGCCGCAAGAGGCGAGAAGGTAGTGCTGGTACGTCTGGAGACCTCTCCCGAGGATATTGAAGGCATGAAGAGCGCACAGGGTATCCTGACTGTCCGCGGCGGCATGACTTCTCATGCAGCGGTTGTTGCCCGTGGCATGGGTACCTGCTGTGTATCCGGCTGCGGCGATATTGCCATGGATGAGGAAAATAAGAAGTTTACCCTTGCAGGCAAGGAATACCATGAGGGCGATCCTATCTCTCTTGACGGTACCACAGGTAATATTTATGACGGCATTATTCCTACTGTTGACGCTACCATCGCAGGTGAGTTCGGCAGGATCATGGCATGGGCCGACAAATTTAGAAGATTGAAAGTTCGTACAAACGCAGATACGCCTGCGGATGCGAAGAAAGCCCGCGAGCTTGGCGCAGAGGGAATCGGTCTTTGCCGTACGGAGCATATGTTCTTTGAAGAGGACAAGATTGCCGCGTTCCGCGAGATGATCTGCTCCGATACCGTAGAAGAGAGAGAAGCGGCGCTGGAGAAGATTCTTCCCCTGCAGCAGAACGACTTTGAAGCCCTTTACGAGGCGCTGGAAGGCAATCCTGTTACCATTCGTTTCCTTGATCCGCCTCTTCATGAGTTCGTACCTACTGAGGAAGCCGACATCCAGAAGCTGGCTGACGCGCAGGGCAAGAGCGTTGAGCAGATCAAGACGATCATTGACGGTCTCCATGAGTTCAACCCCATGATGGGCCACCGTGGCTGCCGTCTGGCTGTCACATACCCTGAGATCGCGAAGATGCAGACAAAGGCTGTGATCCGCGCGGCTATCAATGTACAGAAGGCGCATCCCGACTGGAATGTATGCCCTGAGATTATGATTCCACTTGTTGGCGATGTCAATGAGTTGAAGTTTGTGAAGAAGGTTGTTGTTGAGACTGCGGACGCTGAGATCAAGGCGGCAGGCTCCGATCTGAAGTATGAAGTCGGTACTATGATCGAGATCCCCAGAGCTGCCCTGACCGCGGACGATATCGCGAAAGAGGCTGACTTCTTCTGCTTTGGTACCAACGACCTGACCCAGATGACCTACGGCTTCTCCCGCGACGATGCCGGTAAGTTCCTTGACGCATATTATGATACCAAGATTTTTGAGAACGATCCCTTCGCAAAACTGGATCAGACCGGCGTGGGCAAGCTGATGGAAATGGCCATCAAGCTTGGCAAGCCCGTGAATAACAAGCTGCATATCGGTATCTGCGGCGAGCACGGCGGCGATCCTACATCTGTAGAGTTCTGCCACAAGATCGGTCTGGACTATGTGTCCTGCTCACCGTTCCGCGTGCCTATCGCTCGTTTGGCGGCTGCGCAGGCAGCAATAGCTGAAAGGTGATACATCGCAGTATCGTAGCTGTAGTATATTGAGTTAAATGAAGAACCCTTCATCATAGTATGGAGGGTTCTTTTATTATTTGCATGAGAAAATCTGTTTATATTTGTGCAATCTGACAAAAATGATAAAAATTGTTTCCTTTTTAAAAAATGTGCCGTATAATATACATGCAGAGTTTTTTATCATTTTTATTAAAAGAAAGGAGCATGTATATGAGTCCAATTCCCTTGTCCACAATCCCCATCCAATTAAAAAAGGATACGCCTTCAAAGGTGACGCCGGAAGCGCTCCAAAAGGAGCTTAACGCCATCGGACTTACCTGTCAGCACACCACCGTGGAAAACCTGAAGAAATATATAGATGAGACGGTAAGCAGATTTCCGTCCGGCAATATACAGGGGTACGGTGTTTTCCAGTATGACATTAAATCCATGCAACAGCGGGCAATGTCGGGAAAACCTGTCTATGACCTGTCCGAGATAGTAAAGCCGCTGACAAATATTCATTCCAACTGGCAGCCGAGTGGTACATCGGATTACAGCGATCTGTTGAGCACAGTAGGATACCCTGACAACTTTGACTTGCTGTTGGCAAATTATAAAGGCTTTGCCGGTCAGAAATCCTCTAATACCTATCAGGCAAATGATTCCACGGTAGAAGCCATTAAGGCTCAGTTCGTAAAGATAGCGGATAACATATCATCGGTCCTTGTTTCAGATATTGATCATGAAGATCTGCAACCGATGTTTGTGAATATTATCAGGCCGGAGTCGGAACAAAGCACTGACTATGACAACACGGTAAACAGAAATATATATCTTATCAAAGGTGTAAGTCCGGATCACAGATCCTGTGAAGGCATCGGCGTCCTGAACGTGCTATACCGGTTAAGGATCAAAAATTACAAGGAGAAGAAAAGCAGGCATCAGTCCTATCAGTTGGATGTGACGGTAAGAGCCTCCTTATATGAAGGAGAAAGAGGCCTTAAGGAACTGAAAAGTGAAGTAGATTTCGTCAAGAGTTGTTTTAAACGCTCCCTGTTTATGAGCGGCGGGATTCCCCTCACGGCGGAAGTAACGGTCTATGACAGTCTGCCCGAACCTTCCAGAGACGTCTATATCCATTCTCTCCCTTTACAGCAGACGAATAACGACTATCTGAATGCCATTGTGTTTTACGAGCCGGATCTGGAAGGTATCGGATGTATGGATAATACAGGCTCCGACGCACAGGCGCAGTATTCCAAAACTATTACCAGCGGATTTTCCTTTACGCTTTCGGAAAAAATCTGCGTCGGCGCCAAATTTTGCGCCGATGTGCTGCTCGCAAAAGCGGAGTTCAACATAAATCTGGAAATTTCTTTTACAGAGCAGTGGAACAGCACGCAGTCGGAAACGATTTCCTTTACAGTCCCCAAAAATTCAAAGGCGTATCTTTACCGTGGCAATCTGTCCTGCGCCCTGATGAAGTACGATATCAAAAAGCAAACTTACAGCTACACGGAAAAGGGGAGATTTCTCACCAACGTGATCAAGACTTCTCCGGAGCCTATTCTCGGAAAACCTGTTATGATCACCAAAAAAGAGCAGCATACAGAGAACGGGCTGCTTCCTTTCTGGGAACGTCCGTAATGGCAAACTGACCGCACGGTCTGATTTATTGGGCAAGATATCTGATGTCGGAGTTTGTAAAAAGCTGATACCTTATGGGTGTCAGCTTTTTTGGCTAAAATATACAAAAAAGGGTTTGCATTTCTAAAAGGTTTGTGATAACATATAAATGATAAAGTAGGTTAGTGAAATAGATCAGCTATTTCCGACCTGTTAGGGATTTTATGAAAAAGGAGTTATGATGGCGATGAAAATGATGAAAAAAGCATTGACTGTAGTTGCGGCGGCAGCGCTGGCAGTTGCAGCGATCCCTGCGCTTCCCGCGGAAGCGGCAAACGTGCTGGTAAAGTATGATTTTGAAAGCGGCACAGGGATGAGTTCTACCGGTTTTGGTACGGATCCTACGGTAGTCAGCGATCCTGAGATGGGGAATGTGCTTCAGTTTGCGGATGGGCAGGCTTCGCAGTACATGACTTCCCAGCAGGATTCATCTCTTGGCGAGACAGAGGGTCATGAGGGTAAAGAGGATTCCAGAATCGACCCTTACACCCCCAGCAGCCTGAAGTTCCCCAATCCGTTTTGCGGTAAATCTCTCAGCGGGATGTCAATCTCCATGTGGGTAAAGGTTCCCGCAGGGGCGGTTGAGGAGGCTCCCGGTCTTGTGGGCTTTGTTTCCGACAATGTGACCGAGGCGCATCCGGATAAGAGAGATCCCAATCAGAATGTCGGCGGTTCAAAGGATCATCTGAGCGATTCCACCGGTCCGTATGCATGGGGTATCTGTGCTTCCGCCAAAAATATGGATGACATTGAACTGTTCGGCGGAACTGGTATGCTCTATCAGGCAGGTCTGTTCTCCAACTGGTTCATGTACGCGGATGAGAACGCAAGCTTCAAGACCAACGCAGATAAATGGGTACATATGGTAGTGTCTATCTCCGATGCGATCAATGATACAAAAGTTTATATCAACGGTCAGGACTGTGCAGGTATTGCAAAAGCCGGAAAGCGTTATAACAAAGGTGAAGAAAACGGCGGACAGCCTGGCAACACCATGGAGAAAACGGTGACGGAGATCCTTACTATGGCAGAGATGCCCAATGCTTATGTTGGTTATACAGGCTTCAGCCCTACAAAGGCCGGCGTCTGCATTGACGATCTTACATTCTATGACGCGGCTGTAAGCGCCAGCGAGGCTATGGATCTTTATACGGCGGCGCAGGCTGAGCTTTCAGGCAAGGCCGGCAGCGGTACTGCAGGCAATACAAGCGGCGCCAGCGGCAGTGACAACAATGGCGACGGCGGCAGCAATGCCGGCGGTGACAATGCCAGCGGCGGTGGTAGCAATGCCAGCGGCAGCAATGCTACCGGAAACAATAGCACGTCCGGAAATAAGACTTCCACAGCAAAGACCGGAAGCAGCAGCACAAGTTCCAAGAACGCGCAGAACCTGCCTCAGACAGGTGTTGTGAGCACAGGAGTTTTGGTGGCTTGCGGTGCGGCGGCAGTGGCCGGCGGCGCGATTCTCTTTAAGAAGAAAGAGGAAGAAGATAAATAATTCAGATCTTATGGTCTGAGCAAAGAGAAAGAGATAGAAGAGGGATGGCAGTTAAGCCGTCCCTCTTTTTAGTGAGGAAAGGTACTGTGATCGCCGCAAAAACAGATGTCCGCAGGTTTTCGGTTTTATTTTACAGGACGCCGCGTCTGTATAAAATAAAGTTGAATTCTTGTGGGAAATGGTATAAAATGAAAACGAAGCACCGGTTGAATATGGATGGAAAACAGGCGCAGGATAGGGGACGAACAAGGATGGATCTTTTGTACAATATAGATTTTGAAATAGCCAGCGCGGTTTTGGTCGCACTTATATTTTTTCTCTTGAAAACACAGTATTTGAAGATTACTAAGGTCAATAGCAGTTTTTCTCTGGTACTGTTGGCGGCTTTGCTGGCAAATGTGGCGGATATCGCTGTAGCGTTAAATGTTTCATACAGCGGCGATTTTCCCCGATGGGTGAATATGCTGGTAAAAAGCTGCTTTTTTGCGTCCTATGCCGCCATTGGTTATTTTTATTTTTTGTATACGGTGGTTTATATAGGAGATATGGACGAAAAACGGCAAATGAAGATCTCTGGCACCTGTATTTATGTCCTGTACCTTGTTCTGCTTTTGTTTAATCTGTGGTTTGGTTATATTTTTAGTTTTAACGCCCCTTACACCTATGTCCGGGGGCCGTTATATGTGCTGACTTATCTGATTCCGGTTCTGTATCTGGCAGCTTCTGTCTGGCTGATGATAAAGTATAGGGACAGATTTCAAAAGACTATGAAAGTCGCCGCGGGTATTTTTGTTTTTTTTGCAGTGGCAGGGCCTCTCATTCAGGAATTTCTTTTTCCCCATATACTTCTGGGGATTTTTATGCCTTCTATGGCGCTCCTGTACAGCTTTTTTTCTCTGGAGACCCCGGATTATCAGCGTTTGAAAGATACGATGGAGGATCTGGTGGAAGCGAAGGAGGAAGCGCTCAGGGCCGATAAATCCAAGTCCAGATTTCTGGCGCAGATGAGCCATGAGATCCGGACTCCCATCAATGCCATCCTCGGAATGAACGAAATGATCCTGCGGGAGAGCAACAGTGATTCTATCTTAGAATACGCGGATAACGTGCAGAGCGCGGGGAGGACCCTTCTCAGCATCATCAATGAGATCTTGGATATCTCCAAGCTGGAAAATGATAAGGTTGAGATCCTTCCGGTAAAGTATGACGTAAGCTCTCTGGTCAACGACATGGTGAATGTAATTTCGGAGCGGGCGAAGAAAAAGGGACTGGAACTGAAGCTTGAGATCGATCCTTCTCTGCCCGGCTTTATGTTTGGTGATGATATCAGGATCCGGCAGGTGATCACCAATCTTCTGACCAACAGCGTAAAATATACAAAAAAAGGAACCGTAACTTTCCAAATGCGTCAAAAGGAGCGCGACGGAGATACGATTATCCTTCATGTTGAGGTGCAGGATACAGGTATGGGCATCCGGCCGGAGGACATGGATAAACTGTTCGATTCTTTCCGCAGGCTGGATGAGGAGAAAAACCGGAATATTGAAGGCACCGGTCTCGGACTTCCCATTACCAACAGATTGTTGCTTTTGATGAACAGCCGTTTGCAGGTGGAGAGCGTGTACGGGGAGGGCTCACGCTTCTGGTTTGAACTGGCGCAGAAGGTAATGAGCAAAGAGACCATCGGTGATTTTGATTACCGCCACCGTCAAAGCCTTGCCGAGAAAGAATCGGAAAGATATATCTACGCGCCGGAGGCTTCTGTGCTGGTAGTGGATGACAACGAGATGAATCTGAAGGTCGCCGCCGGGCTATTAAAGAGAAACGGCATCGTGCCGGACATGGTGCAGAGCGGGAAGGCCTGTATAGAGGCGGTAGGAGAAAAATATTACGACATTATCTTTATGGACTATATGATGCCGGGAATGAACGGCATCGAAACGTTGAAGGCGCTGCTCTCGTCGGATAAGCTGCCCCAAAGTACGGTGGTGGTGGCAATGACGGCAAACGCCATCGTAGGCGCCAAGGAGGAATATCTGAGAGAAGGCTTCCGCGATTATATTTCCAAGCCCATTGTGGTGAAGAAGCTGGAAAAACAGCTTAGCAGATATCTTCCGCCGGAAAAGGTGGCCTACAGGGAGACGCATAAGGAGACGCCTGCGGGAGAAAAGCCGAAGGAGATCAGCAGGGAAGAGAGATTTTCTTTTTTGGATACCAAAACGGGACTGTCATATTGCGATAATGATTGGGAGTTTTATCTGGAGATGCTGCAGTCCTATGTGGAAGAATCCAAACGGGAGGATCTGCAGAAGGATTATGAAAAGAAGGATACCGAGAACTACCGGATATTGATCCACGCGCTGAAAAGCACATCCCTGACCATCGGCGCGGTGGAGCTTTCAGACAGGGCGAAGGAACTGGAACAGGCCGCCAAAGAGGGAGATATAGCGTTTATCGAGGCCCATCATTCAGAGTGTATGGAGCAGTATGAGAAGATCCTTGCACAGATAGAGGTGGCAATTTCCGTTTCGGGCAAGGATGAGCCGGTGGCCGTGGAAACAGCAGAGGACGACAGGCCCCATATCCTTGTAGTGGATGATGATCTCATCAATCTGAAAATGGCCCAGAAGCTTCTTGAAGAAAAATACCGCGTGGACTGCGCCCAGTCCGGTCCGGCAGCCATCTCGTTCCTCAGGAAACACAAGACAGATCTGCTGCTTCTCGATCTGCATATGCCCACCATGGACGGGTTTAAGGTCATTGAGAAGCTGAAAAAAGAACAACTGGAAGATATTCCGATCATCTTTCTTACTGCCGATGATGATCAGCAGGCGGAGGTACGGGGATTTCAGGCAGGCGCATTGGATTTTATCAGGAAGCCTTTTGTAGGTGAGATCATGCTGCAGAGGGTACAGCGAATACTGGAGCTTTCCAGACTGCAGAAGCATTTGCAGGAGGAGGTTGACAGGCAGATCCAAAAGGTGGAGCAAGGCCACAGGAATTTGGAGAAGCTCTTTTCGCAGATGGTGTTGTCCCTTGTAAATACCATCGACGCGAAGGATAAATATACGAATGGACATTCTGAGCGAGTGGCAAATTACAGTCTGGAGATCGCCAAACGGGCCGGCCTGTCCCAGAAGGAACAGCGGGAAACCTATTTTATGGCGCTGCTGCATGATATCGGCAAGATCGGCATTCCGGATTCCATTATTAATAAGGACAGCAGTCTGACAGATAATGAATACTCGATCATCAAGACCCATCCTGCCATCGGGGCGGACATTCTGAAGGATATCTTTGAGATGCCGGAGATTGTTTTCGGCGCGAGATGGCACCACGAGCGATTTGGAGGCGGAGGCTATCCGGACGGGATTTCCGGCGATGAGATTCCGGTGAGCGCAAGGATTATCGGCGTGGCGGACGCTTATGATGCCATGACTTCAAAGCGCAGTTACCGGGATGTGTTGGAGCAGGATGTGGTGAAGGAGGAACTCGCCAAAGGAAAGGGAACGCAGTTTGACCCTGTTTACGCGGATATCATGCTGCAAATGATGGAAGAAGACAAAGAATATCACATGAGAGAGAGGTAGGGATATCAATGAAAAAAGTTCTTGTAGTGGATGACGAGAAGATGAATCTGAGGCTGGTGGAGCGGATGTTGAAATGTGATTACGACGTAGCCACGGCTTCCTCAGGAAAAGAGGCGCTTGACCGTATTGAAGAGGAAAAACCGGATCTGATCCTGCTGGATATTCTGATGCCGCAGATGGATGGTTTTGAGACATTGGAAGCGATCAGAGGGCTGGCCGGCTGGCAGGATGTCCCCATTCTGTTTCTGACGGCGGATACCGGGGAGGATGTACGGGCCAAGGCAAGGGAAGCGGGAGTTTCCGGCATTGTGGAAAAACCCTTTAAAAAAGATGTGTTTCTGGAAGAAGTAAGGGCTTGTATCGGATAGAAAAGAACGCTGCAAACAGTGGACATATCGCCAAAAAGGATGTGTCGTGTTTGCGGCGTTTTTTCTTTGCTTATGACAGGTACAGCGCCCTAAAGCACTTTTGATAAAAATTCCTGCAATCTGGGATCCTTTGGACGGGTAAAGAACTCGTCCGGTGTATTTTCTTCTTTCACAAAGCCATCGTCGATGAACAGCACGCGGTTGGCCACCTCTCTGGCAAAGCCCATTTCATGGGTCACCACTACCATGGTCATGCCTTCCCTTGCAAGCTCCCGCATGAGCTCCAGCACCTCGCCGACCATTTCCGGATCCAATGCGGAGGTGGGTTCGTCAAAAAGCATCACGTCAGGATCCATGGCCAGCGCCCGTACGATGGCGATCCTCTGTTTCTGACCGCCGGACAACTGATTGGGGAAAGCGGAGGCTTTCTCCTCCAGCCCAATGCGTTTGAGAAGCTCTATCGCTCGCTCCTTGGCGGCCTCTTTGGACAGCCCTTTTAATTTTACCGGCGCAAGGGTGATGTTTTCCAGAACTGAGAGATGGGGGAACAGATTAAACTGCTGGAACACCATCCCCATCTTTTGCCGCATTTTATTGATATCATTATGTTTGTCGGTAATGTTGACGCCTTCAAACCAGATCTCACCGCCGGTAGGCTCCTCCAGAAGATTCAGACAGCGGAGAAACGTGGATTTTCCGGAGCCGGAGGGTCCGATCACCACGACCTTTTCCCCTTGCTCGATATGCTGGTCGATGCCTTTGAGCACCTGATGGTCTCCAAAGGATTTTTTTAATTGTTTAGTGACGATCACCTTTTGCCAGCCTCCTCTCAAAAATCTTAAGCAGCCTGCTCAGCGCCACCACGATCACCAGATAGATGACAGCGGCGATCATAAGCGGCGGGATCAGGTCCCAAGTGCGGGATCCTATGTACTGCGCGTTTTTTGTCAGGTCGTTTACGGCGATCACGCTGGCTACAGAGGTCTCCTTTACCAGAACGATAAACTCATTTCCAAGGGCCGGCAGAATGTTTTTGATGGCCTGAGGTAATACAATATACCACATGGTCTTCAGCCAGTTAAAGCCCAGCGAGCGCCCGGCCTCCATCTGGCCGCTGTCAACCGCGTTGATGCCTGCCCGGACAATCTCCGCCACATAGGCGCCGGAGTTGATGCCGAAGCAGACCGTGCCCACCAAGATCGGATTGGTATCTCTGGAGGTGAAGATCAGATTGTAAATGATCAGCAACTGTACCATCAGGGGCGTACCGCGGATCACGGTGATGTACAGGTCGCAGAACTTGCCAAGCACCCGCATGATCATGTTTTTCGTGTGGGCGCCGCAGACCTTGATCACTGCCACCACCACGCCGATGGCTACGCCCAGAAGCACCGCAAACAGGGAAATGACCAACGTGATCTTCAGGCCGTTTACATAGGCCATGTAACGCTGCTCCGGTACAATAGCGTTATAAAAGGAATCGTAGATGGCGCGCAGCTTTTCCATTATTATGTTCATGTGAAACCTCCGTTGTTATAGGGGTAAAGAGAAAAGGACCCCGTCGAAGCAGACCTCCGGCGGAGTCCCACATGATTATGTATGTTTCTATCTATGTATTTACGGCATAGCTGCCTGTGGCGTCTTATTGCGCCGTGTCTTCAGAAGCGGTAGAGTGGTTTGCGATGAATTTGTCGATGGAACCGTCCGCTTTCAGTTTCTCAAGTACGGCGTTGATCTTTTCCAAAAGCTCTGTGTTGCCTTTCTGTACTGCGATGGCGTACTGGTCCACAAACAGAGGGTCGCCTTCTACAATTTCAAGTTTGCCATCGGAGGTGGCTACCATTTCCTGCGCGGGCACCTCGTCCATGACGATGCAGTCGATCTTGTCATTCTGCAGATCAGAAGCTGCCTGCGTAAAGGTTGTGTAGCGTACGATCTCTGCATCAGCGATGTTTTCCGTGTTGGAGACCCACAGGTCGGCGATGTTGCCCTGCTGAACGCCGATCTTTTTGCCCTCCAGAGAAGCGGCGTCTACAGAAGTAACGGCTTTTGTGGCAGCATTGACTACGATCACCTCGGTGGAATCCACGTAATTGTCAGAGAAATCCATCACCTTTTGCCGTTCGGGATCCACAGAAACGCCTGCCGCGACCATATCGACCTTGCCCTGCTGTACTGCGATCAGCGCGCCGTCAAAGGTCATGTTCTGAATCTCAAGCTCCATACCGTATTCGTCGGCGATGGCCTTTGCGATATCCATGTCCACGCCTACTACCTCGTTACCCTTCAGGTATTCATAGGGAGCGAAGCCTGCTTCGGTGCCTACGATCAGCTTGCCTCCGGCTTCCTCGGTAGCCGTGTTTTCCGGCGTCGGGGTAGAAGCGTTGTCAGATGCCTTATCGCCGCATGCAGTCATGGCGAATACAGTGACGCCCGCCAGAAGCAGGGCTGCAATTCTTTTTCTCATGAAATTATCCTCCTTGAAAATTAATTTTGATTTTCTATATTATTTTAGCATTTTCTGTTCAAAAAGCAAGTCCGTAAAATAAGAAGAGAGATCAAAATAGAATATAATTATTATAATAGAGAATACTATTATCTGTTTGGAAAAAGTCTTTTCCTGTAAAATCTACTTAAATTTGGAGGAGTACTTATGCCAAGGGTAAAGACAGACGAAAACAAACAGATAACCATGGAGACTGCACAGCGGATCAGGGCTGTAAGAGAGCGGATGGGATATACGCAAGAGGGCGCGGCAGAACTGGCAGGGCTTTCGGTAGAGAATTACAAAAAGATAGAAGAGGGCAGCAATGCCATGTCCATCTATTCTCTGCGAAGGATCCAAGAGGCCTTTGAGGTGACATTCGATTATATCCTGCTCGGCGCGACAGATGAAAAGGCAGATCTTTGGCAGCATGTCAATACCACAGATTTCAACACAAGGATCATGATCTTTGCAAAACTGCTTAAGCAGCTTTCGGATGAAAAGCTGTCAAAACAGGAGATTGTGGATTGTGTATTAGATGTTCTCGATCAAAGATAAAGCGGATTGCCAAAAAAGGCAATCCGCTTTTTGCGATGTCGTTCGGATTCTGATTTACTAATTGCCATAATGGTATCAAGGCCCGTCACAAAACTTCCGATGCCGGGTATGAACCGCAGTATGAATAAGATCACGCCGCCAAAGGCCGCAGTCAGGAAGGTAACCGTAATGATCTGTCTGAAACGGTGGGTGACTTTGACAATTCCTTTTGCGTAGACAAACAGGATCAGAATTTCCGCGATGTTTGTGTTGATCTCAAAGATATTTTCTTTCGCGTGAACCGGCTGCCCCCTGTAAACTGTCAATTTTGGCGGGAATATGCAGAATGAGATTTTCTCTTGACTTTCCTGTGAGGAATCCATACAATTTTATCAGGAACAAATAAAATCCGTAAATCTGGTGAACAATATGGATAGAATACGAGATTTATGGAGGAGATCATGCAGACGTTTACTTATATTATCAGGGATGCGCTGGGGATTCATGCAAGGCCGGCGGGTATGCTTGTAAAAGAGGCAAAAAAGTATGATTCAAAGATTACCATTTCCGCAAACGGTAAGGACATCGACGCCGGAAAGCTGATGATGCTGATGAGTCTGGGCGTGAAACAGGGAACCGAGATCACGGTCACTGTGGAAGGCCCGGATGAAGAGCAGGCGGCCGCGGGAATGAAAGCATTTCTGGAAGAAAGCTTATAGGAAAGCAGGTGACGCAGTTCATGGAGCAGCAGAAGGGAAAATCTATCTACCGGAAGATTGCGGCGGGTCCGGTCTTTTATTATGAAAAAAGGCAAAATCAGGTCAAGCGGGAGCGGATAGAAGATGTCGAAGAAGAGATCAGGCATTTTCATGCCGCAAAGGTGGTCGCCCTCGGACAGCTTCAGCGCATTCACCAGAAGGCCCTGAAAGAGGTGGGAGAGGAGAATGCGTCGGTATTTGAAGTCCATATGATGCTGTTGGAGGATGAAGATTTTCTGGATTCCGTCTGCAGCATCATCCGGGAACAGCAGGTAAACGCGGCTTATGCAGTTGCCACCGCCGGAGACAATTTTGCGTCCATGCTTTCCCAAATGGAGGATGCCTACATGCAGGCCAGAGCAGCGGACATCAAGGATATCACGGAACGTCTGATTTCGGTGCTCCTTGGCAGGAAAACCGACGGGGCGGATATCGCCGGGGAGTCCGTGATCCTTGCGGCGGATGATCTGGCGCCCAGCGAGACGGTGCAGCTTGACAAGTCAAAGATATTGGCGTTTGTTACCCGTCATGGCTCCGCAAATTCTCACACCGCCATTCTTGCCCGTTCCATGGGCATTCCCGCGGTGATCGGCATCGATGTCAAAAAGGAGTGGAACGGCCGTCAGGCGGTTGTAGATGGCTTTACCGGCATAGTCACCGTAGATCCGGACGAAGCGTACATGGAAGAAATACAGGAAAAGATGGCGCAGGATGCCCGCAAGCGGACGCTTTTAAAGGAATTGAAAGGGAAGCCGACCGTTACAAAGGACGGCAGGACTGTCCGCCTCTATGCCAACATCGGCAATGTGACGGAGAC
>CANQQN010000017.1 GCA_947625995.1 uncultured Lachnospiraceae bacterium | reverse complement strand
ACTTCAAGACTGCTGGCGGGTACCAGCAGTTCCGGTTTTTTCCTCATGATCCGTCCTCCCGCGCAAAGCTGCGCACACTTAAGGTCACGCCGTCTCCCACCGGCAATATGACCGTTGTAAATTTCTCGCTGTGAGTCAGGGTATATAAATATTCCCGCATTCGGGAATGAATGGTCCGGTTCCTTCTTGTCACCCCATAGCGGGACTGGATCACGTCCCCCTCCTGCAGCACATTGTCGGAAATCAAAAATCCACCGGGAGCAAGCAGCCGCTCGACCTCCGGCAGAAAACAAAGATACTGCCCCTTTGCCGCGTCCATAAAGATCAGATCAAAAGGGCCTTCCAGTTCTTTCAAGATATCCTGCGCATCTCCCTCCAGAAGGGTGATGTCCTTTTCACAGCCTGCGAGGCGAAAGTTTTCTCTCGCGACCGGAATCCTCTTCGCGTAATTTTCTATGGTGGTGATATGACAGGGTACCGGATTGCAGGTTTTCATCAGCAGGGTGGAAAAACCGATGGCCGTACCTACCTCCAAGATCCGCCGTGGCCTCTTTGCTGCCAGCATGGTCTTTAAAAATGTCTGTGTCTCCCTGCGAATAACAGGCACATAATCCTTATGTGCCTGCTGTTCGATCTTATTCAAGAAATCTGTATTCCCCATATCAAGAGAATTGATATAGTCCCTTACCCGTTCCTCTCCGGACATGCGCTCCTCCATCTGAACCCCTTCTGTCACTCGCCGTTTAGTTGCTGTTTTCCACCTTTGGACCTTCCGTGAGGATCTGCATGATCTGACTGGGAGGCATGGACGTATTCAGCGTATATTTGCCACCTTTGAGTTTCTTACTGTCCCCGGAAAGCAGCGCCTGAATGTAAAAAATGTTGGCGTCCCTGATCACGCCCAGATTCTCCAATTGCTTGCCGATATCCCTTGCGCTGGAGCCTTCCAGAAGGGTTACCTCCACGCTTCTGCCTGACGCTGCCTCCGCAGCCGCCTCATCCATAAAGATGCTGTAGCCGAAATCATAGGCAAACATCGCGCCCCGCAGTACGAAAAACAAGATCAGCGCCACTACGATAAACCGCACGGAAAAGGATATGATTGTCATGGTCGCTTTGTTCAGCTTCATTTGTTTCTCTCCCTTAAATGAAATCCATATCCATATCTATGGAAGCCATAATATCATTGAACAGATCCTGAATCAGCCGGCAAAGGGCAAGCTCCGCGGCAAGGAACTCGTCGATGACCCGGTCCTCCCGTATTTCCTCCATATCCGTGGCAAGCTGGTCCAGCACCTGATTGTAGTTTTCCGTATACCGGCTGCTCCTGAAATCAAAATTCCGCTTTCTGAACGCGTTAACGATACGGCGCTTTTCCGGCGCCTGATCCAGTTCTTTTTTCTTTTCCAGATAGATCCTGTACGTTTCACATTCCTGCAGTGCCTGCAGCAATGCCTCTTTTCCAGCATAGTACTCTTCCAAAAAGATCAGACCTCCATAATGATCACAAGAAGCATCGGGCTTCTCTTTGTGCGTTTCCACAAAAATTCACTCAGGTCATCCCTGATGGTATTTTTTATCTTACTCCACTCTGTGACTTTTTTCTGCAGGCATTTTTCCAGCGCGTCCACAGCCACCTGACGGCATTCTCCCATCAGATCCTCGGACTCTCTCACATAAACAAACCCTCTGGAGATGATATCCGGTCCGGACAACAGCTGATTACTGTGTTTTTCAAGGGCAAGGACGACGGTCATGATACCGTCCTCCGCCAGACGCTGGCGATCCCGCAGCACAATATTGCCTACGTCACCCACGCCGAGGCCGTCCACAAGAATGGCTCCCGTATGCACCTTATCCGTCACCTTCGCGCTGTCTTTGTCAAGTTCCAGCACGTCTCCGGATGAGAGAAGAAAAATATTTTCCTTTGGAATACCGAGATTTTCCGCCAAAGACGCCTGCGCTTTCAAATGCCGATATTCTCCGTGGACGGGAATGGCGTATTTAGGCTGCACCAGCGTATAGATCAGCTTGATCTCCTCCTGACAGGCATGTCCCGAAACGTGGGCGTCCTGAAAGATCACATCAGCGCCTTTGATTGAAAGCTCGTTGATCACCTTGGATACGGCCTTCTCATTGCCGGGAATGGGATTGCTGCTGAAAATCACCGTGTCCCCGGGCTTGATGGTCACCTTTTTGTGAATGTTTGCCGCCATACGGGACAGCGCCGCCATGGACTCGCCCTGACTTCCGGTAGTGATGAGCACCATCTGCTCATCGGGATAATTCTTCATCTGCTCAATATCGATCAGCGTCTTGTTTGGAATGTCAAGATAGCCAAGCTCCGCCGCGGTGGTAATGATATTTACCATACTGCGGCCTTCGATCACCACTTTGCGGCCGTATTTATAGGCGGAATTGATGATCTGCTGCACACGGTCCACATTGGAGGCAAAGGTGGCAATGATAATGCGAGTATTTTTGTGCTCCGAAAAAATATTGTCAAAGGTTCTACCCACCGTCCGTTCGGACATGGTAAACCCTTTCCGTTCTGCGTTGGTAGAATCACACATCAGGGCAAGCACACCCTTTTTGCCGATCTCCGCAAACCGCTGCAGATCGATGGCGTCCCCGAATACCGGCGTATAATCCACTTTAAAATCTCCGGTATGGACCACAGTGCCCGCGGGACTGTAAATGGCAAAGGCGGACGCATCCGCGATGCTATGATTGGTTTTGATAAATTCTACCCGGAAGGCGCCCAGATTAATGCTCTGTCCGTGCCTTACCACCTTCCGCTTGGTAGTCTGCATCAGACCGTGTTCGGTGAGCTTGTGCTCGATAATGCCTATGGTAAGCTTTGTCGCGTAGATCGGCACGTTGATCTCTTTCAACACATAAGGAAGCGCGCCGATATGGTCCTCGTGGCCATGGGTGATAAAAAACCCTTTCACCCGGTCGGCATTGTCCTTCAAGTAAGTGATATCGGGAATTACCAGATCAATTCCGAGCATATCATCCTCAGGGAAAGAGAGCCCGCAATCCACCACAATAATACTGTCCTCATACTCGAAGGCAGTCATGTTCATTCCGATCTGCTCCAATCCGCCAAGGGGAATGATCTTTAATTTAGATTTTCTATTTTTCAAATTTTCACCTCAAATATTCGACTTTATGTTTCCAACGTCGCAGAATCTCCCAGTTCTTCTGAAAAGATCTGCGCCACATAGTTTAATTCATCCTCTTCTTCAACCATCACATAAACTGCCTCCGCATCCTCCGGACCGGAAGTATCCTTCAGAATGTACGCATCGGCCTCGTCGTCTTCCGTATCTGTCACAAGTAGATAGTCAATGCTGTTAATCCGGGTTTGTTCCAGCACAAAAAACTCTACCGTTTCTCCGTCTGGAGAAAGAGTAAACTGAATTTTTTCCATATTTAATTTTTCTCCGCTCCTTCACTCTTTAAATAGTCAAGGTAACCCTGCAATATGAAAACAGCCGCCAACATGTCTACGTATTGACCTCTGTTTTCCCTCCGTACCCGCTCCTCCATCAGGGTACGGTTTGCCAAAACACTTGTCAATCTTTCATCCCAGAGCACTACCCTGCATCCCGTCCGTCTCTCCAGGGCTTCTTTTAATGCTTCGGATTTCTCTGCACGTTCACCGACTGTATTGTTCATATTTCTGGGATACCCCAGCACTATAGTTCCTATATCATATTCGACGATCAGTTCCTCGATCCGCGCCAGCGTCCGGCGCAGCTTGTTCTCTGATTTCCTGTGTATGATCTCCAGACCCTGCGCCGTCAAAAGCAGCGGGTCGCTGACCGCGACGCCCATGGTTTTTGAACCGAAATCAAGGCCCAGTATCCTCTTCTCAATCCCATTCATTATTTTTGATATATGCTGTCAGAAGTTCTTCCACCAACTCGTCCCGCTCTGCTTTCATGATCAGGCTGCGTGCGTTGCCATGGCTTGTGATATAGGTGGGATCTCCGGACATGATATATCCCACGATCTGGTTCACCGGATTGTATCCCTTTTCAGTCAGCGCCTGATAAACCTGACTGAGAATATTTTTCACATCAGGCACCGTTTCTGTTTCGAGATTGATGATTTGTGTATTATTCAGATTGTCCATACTTTACACGCCCTTTATTCGTATGCATCTATTTTAATATAAATATACTGAAAAAACAACCTTAACTTTGAAAAACAGGTATTTTTTTGAAAAAAGCCCCCACAACCGCCTGTTTATTCCGGCCGGCAGAGCAGGATCCCTCCATGTACAGACTGTTGGCCCACAACCCTCCTGATGCAGTTGGCCAAAGGGCCTTCCACAGGTACGGCGGCTTTCACATACTCCATTGTATGCCCCACCCAGCAGGAGACGCCGTTAACCTCTTCTTTTTCTTCAAAGAGCACACTGACCATTTTCCCTACAAACTGCTTTCTGTATGCTTCCGACGACGCTTTTGCCAGCGCCAGAAGACGGGCGCTCCTCTCCGTCTTGATCTCCTCCGCCACCTGTCCTTCCATGGCGTCCGCCACAGTGCCCTTACGTCTGGAATATTTAAAAATATGGGCTTCGTACAGCTGTAGCTTCTGAAGAAAAGCAACTGTTGTCTCAAATTCTTCATCTGTTTCTCCCGGAAAGCCTACGATCACATCCGTTGTAATGGCGGGATTCCCAAAATACTGCCGTAAAAGCGTACATTTCTGTTCATATTCTTCCGTGGTATAATGACGGTTCATCCGGGCCAGCACCCCGTCGCAGCCGCTTTGCAGCGACAAATGAAAATGCGGGCATACCTTTTCCCGGGACGCCAGAAACGATACAAATTCCTCCGTAATGATCCGGGGCTCCAAAGAGCCAAGACGAATCCGCTCCACCCCTTCTATGCGGTGAACAGCGTCGATCAGATGGGAAAGGCCCGTCTTTTCTTCAAGATCTGTGCCGTAGGAGCTCAGATGAATACCGGTAAGCACGATCTCCTTATATCCGTTTTTGGCAAGCCGTTTTACCTCTTGGGCTACATCCTGCAGTTTCCTGCTCCTGACTCTCCCACGGACATAGGGGATCAGGCAATAGCTGCAAAACTGATTGCATCCGTCCTGTACCTTTACATAGGCTCTGGTGTGCTCCGCGGTGGCCTCTATCTCCATGGGCTCATACTCTCCCGTATGACCGATGTCGATCAGCGCCTCCTGTCCTTTTGCATATTGTTCCACCAGATCCACCACATTATTTTTCCTGTTATTTCCTATAATGAGATCCACCGCTTCGTCCTCTTTGGCTCTGCGGCTGTCTGCCTGCACATAACAACCGGCAGCCACCACAAGGGCCTTCGGATTCTGTTTTCTGGCCCGGTGCAGCATCTGTCTGGATTTGCGGTCCGCCATATTGGTGACCGTGCAGGTATTGATCACGTAGATATCCGCTTCTTCCGTGAAGGGGACGATCTCATAGCCTCTTTTCGCAAACAGCTGCGTCATGGCTTCTGTCTCATATGCGTTTACTTTACAGCCAAGGCTGTGCAGCGCAACCCGTTTCAAACTGGTCATTCTCCTGTCTATGCATTTCTTTAGGCAGATTTTGCCTGTTCCATATTGACTTCTGAAAAGGAAACAGTTAAAATAGTTTTATCAAATAAACATCGTTGATGGGAGGTACTTTTCATGAAAACGATTCAGATCACCTTAAATTCCATCGATAAAGTAAAGTCTTTTGTAAATGTCATCACCAAATTTGACAATGACTTTGATCTGGTCTCCGGAAGATATGTTATCGATGCAAAGTCCATTATGGGTATTTTCAGCCTGGATCTGTCCAAGTCCATAGAATTAAATATTCATGCTACCGACAATATGGACGAGATATTAGATGTTTTGAAACCGTACGTTTCAGATACAGAAGAATAACAGCGATTTCCATATCAGCAAGCTGAAAAATACACGGTTGCTGCCTGACATTCAGGCAACAACCTTTTTTTTGCATTACCCTACGATCAACACTTCCGTAGTTTCCAAAGCCGTCTTCACCAATTCATCGATCTTTTCCTCCAGCTTCTTCTCAGACCGTCTGATAATGTTCACATTCGGCTTTGTCACCGGATGCTTCGCCACAAATATGGTGCAGCAATCCTCATAGGGCTGGATCGAAGTTTCGTAGGTGCCGATCTTTTCCGCAAGGTCCACGATCTCCAGCTTGTCGAATCCGATCAGTGGACGGTACACCGGCATGGTGCATACGTCGTTGGTAGCCGCGAGGCTCTGCATGGTCTGACTTGCCACCTGTCCGATACTCTCCCCGGTCACCAGTCCAAGGGATTTTGTCTCTCTGGCAAAATGTTCCGCGATCCGCATCATATACCGGCGCATGATGATCGTCAGTTCCTCATGGGGACATTTGTCATAAATATAAAGCTGGATATCCGTAAAATTCACCACATGAAGATAAATGGGTCCGGTATATCTTGCAACCTGTTTTGCCAGATCGATCACCTTTTGTTTCGCTCGCTCGCTTGTGTAGGGCGGCGCGTGAAAATATACCGCATCCAGCTTCACGCCCCGCTTTGCCACCATCC
Source organism: uncultured Lachnospiraceae bacterium (assembly GCA_947625995.1). GTDB lineage: Bacteria > Bacillota > Clostridia > Lachnospirales > Lachnospiraceae > CANQUC01. The sequence continues at coordinate 8,938 of CANQQN010000017.1, read as the reverse complement.
AGCCGGCAACAGGGCTGTCGATCCCACCGGAAAGGAGCAGCATGGCTTTTCCGTTTGTACCTACAGGCATGCCGCCGGGCCCCGGGATCACATGGGAATAAATATAAATGCTCTCGCGGATCTCCACATACACCCAGATCTGGGGGTCATGGACATCTACACGCATATGGGGAAACGCCGCCAGCACAGCGCCTCCAAGTTCCCTGTTCAATTCCATGGTATCAAGGGGATAATCCTTTCTGGCTCTCCTTGCATGGATCTTAAAAGTCTGGCTATGGGTATCATACAGTTCTCTTAAAAACCCCACCACATGGGCAGACAACTCCTCGATTCCGCAAACAGGCACCTGTACCACCGGACAAATTCCGGATATTCCGAAAACCCTTTTTAGATTTTCCAGAAGCTCCTCTTGATCATAGTCTCCCTGACAGTCCACATAAATACGTCCTTGTTCTCTGGAAACCGCAAAAGAACCTTCTGTTTTTTTCAATGCTATGCGGATCTGGCGCACCAACGCCTCCTCGAACAAATGCCTGTTCTTTCCCTTGATGCCGATCTCCGCATACTTTATCAAAAACTTTTGATAGTTCATCGTGTCATTATCTCCTAGCTGAAATACACCAGATCTTCTTTCGGCTTCTGGGCCTTCGTAACCTCTTCCACATACAGGACCGCGCCCTCTCCCTGATACAAGGGATGATACTCCCCTTTCACGGACGCAGTCACATTGACCCAGTCCTTTACCTTTAGCTGCTCAGAAAACTCGTAACAGCTTAACAGTCCGATAAAGGCGATATCATCCGCGCAGCAGGTCATGGCAAACCGTCCTGCCACAAAGCAGTCTTTGGGAATCCCCCTGTTTTTGTATACAATGGCCTTGAATTTTACCTTTTTTCCCTCATACTTTTCCGGATGATCCATAGCGTCCAGATACCAGATACCAAAATCGTCGTCACAGATCTCGATCTCCGGCTTCGTAATGTCAAACGGAAGCTGCTCCTCCTGAGGCGTCAGCACATGTCCGTCCACAGTCTCGTAGACGATCTGCGCCATCCGGTTCACAGCCTTAATGTTCCGGCGGAACATGGTCTGATCTGTCTCATCCGTACAGCGGTTGATAATGATCAGATCCGCAAAAGTCACCTGATCCATGACAAGGGATTTCATATTATTGATATACATGTTGAAGGTGGTGGCGTCGATGGTACACAGGATCTGGGCCATTACCCATTTTCGCGGCAGTTCCACCTCCATAAGCTGCTTAATTTTCCACATGCCGTTAAATTCTACGATTACCCGTCCGGGCCGATAATCAGCATTGCACTTTTTCAAAAATGCGGAAGTAAACTCCTCTTCATTTTCCACCCGAACGATAAAAGTATTGTCGCCGGCCAAACGTTCTTCGTCGTATCCTACCTCGCCGTCCTCGCAGAGGATCAGCAAAGTCTTCTCCCCTGTGGCAAACTCCTCATCCTGCAAAGTATCGTTGATAAAAGTTGATTTGCCGCTGTCAAGAAATCCGGTAAATAAAAATACAGGTACTTCCATAGCTTCCTCCAATCTCAGACGGTCATCCCCATAGGGACCAAGGGACCGTTACCGATTTCCCCATATCCACGCACCCGTCAAACATGGAACAACTCCGTCAATTTATTTTCCTTCAGTTCCGTGCCGATGACACAGATGCGTCCTGTATAATCCGCCGCGCCGTCTCTCACCTCGTATTCGCCGGGAACCATATCAAAATAGATCCAGCTGCCGTCCATGGCGCCTACCATACCCTTAGCGCGGAGCACAACGCCGCAGTCCTCCGTCTCTGAAAGTTTTTTCAGAATGGCTGTGATCTCTTCTCTTGTGTATTTTACAGGTGTTTCCCTTCCCCAGCTTGTAAACACTTCATCTGCGTGATGATGGCCTTCATGGTCATGATCGTGGTCACAACATCCGTCATGGTGATGATGATGCTCATGCTCCTCCTCATCATGATGGTGATGCTCATGCTCCTCCTCATCATGATGGTGATGCTCATGCTCCTCCTCACCATGATGGTGGTGATGTTCATGCTCCTCCTCGTCATGATGGTGGTGATGTTCATGCTCCTCTTCACCATGGTGGTGATGGTGATGCTCATGCCCCTCCTCATCATGATGGTGATGGTGATGATGATGCTCATGCTCTTCTTTGGCCTGCTTCATCAGTTCCTCTACCAGCGCGTTTGTCTGCTCCATCACATTGATGATCTGTTCGCCGGTAAGCTCGTCCCAAGGCGTAGTGATAATGGCTGCGGAGGGATTGTGCTCCCTGATAAGCTTTACACACTCTTCAAGCTTCTCCTGAGAAATCATCTGCGTACGGCTTAAGATGATCTCCTTTGCCGTTTCCACCTGATTTGCAAAAAACTCGCCGAAATTTTTCATGTAAACCTTTGCCTTATTGGCGTCCACCACCGCGACCGATGCGGTCAGCGTCAGTCCGGCTTCCCCGGCAACCCGCTCTATGGCGGCTTCCACATCCGACAGCTTTCCGACGCCTGACGGTTCTATCAGAATATGATCCGGCGCATAGGTTGTCACCACTTCCTTCAGCGCCCTGCCGAAATCTCCCACTAGGGAACAGCAGATACAGCCGCTGTTCATCTCGGAGACCTGTATCCCCGCTTCTTTCATGAAGCCGCCGTCAATGCCGATCTCGCCGAATTCATTTTCAATGAGTACGATCTTCTCATCCTTATATGCTTCTTTCAATAGTTTTTTGATCAGTGTCGTTTTGCCCGCTCCCAGGAAACCTGAGATAACTGTTACTTTTGTCATTCGATACGCCTCCATTTGATAAACCAACCGATCATTTTCAAAAAATAAAGCAGGCGGTTCTGTCCTTTTTTCCACCTTAATTGCATATCATACTACATCTTTTCAAAAAAGAAAAGCCGTTTTTTTCCGCTATCCATAGTTTTTACCTGTTAAAAGCCATCCGCGCCCTGCTTTTTTGCCTCCGAGATCCGGTAATCGTCCATCTTCTCCACACATCCGGCCACATTCATTTTTTTGCGGAACAGTTGGTTCAGGGCATCCGAAACTTCCTCCGCGTTATAGCCAATGATCCTGGATGCAGCAGTGGAAACGCGCGCATTCGCGTCAATGGAAGCTTTGGCGTTTGTCACCATATCGGACTGGATATTTGTATTCTGGCCTTTGAAGCAATTTACCGTAGAAATACCCTGAAAAGCAACGTTATAGTTTTCGGGAGTCGCACAGAAGGACAAAAACTGCAGCGCCTCTTCCAGCTGTTCGCTGTTCTTGTTGACCATCATCATGTTCAGGTTGCCACCCTCGTAGGTGCCGCTCTCCGCAGTATCCATAAAGACAGGCATCAGCGCAAAATCATCAATGGAATACTTACCGTCCTGTTCAAAATCCGTGTAAAACCATGTGTCCCAGATAAACGTCATCACTGCTTTTCCGGAGCCCATAACAGAACTGATATCCGACCAGCCGGTCTCCAGATAATCATCTCCGAACCAGCCTTTCGAGGCGGCGTCGCCGATCCACTGCACCATATTTTTTACCTGCGGGATATCCGCGTAACTGATCTCGTTTTGATTCAGCTTTTTCAGCAGCTTGGGATCGTCCGCGAAAATAGGGTCCATCCCGAACTGCGGCATCCAGGAGCAGCCGTCCGCCGGCCAGCAGATCGGCGTATAGCCGGTGTCCTTCAGCACCTGGCACAAAACATCAAATTCCGCCTGGGTCGTTGCCGGCTTCATGCCAAGACTGTCCAGCAGCGTTTTATTATAATAGCATCCGGAGACAGAATTCTCCCAGAACGGCAATCCTAAGATATTTCCATCCGCGTCCTGACAATATGCTTTCGCACTGTCCGTCAGATCCTGAATCCATTCCTCATCGTTCATATAATAAAAATTGTCCGCGATGTGATACCGGTTCAGATCCGCATTGTGGAAATGCATAAAAAGATCCGGCACCTTCCCCTTTTGAAACTGTTCGGCCGCAGATTCTTCAAACTCTGCATCTTCATAAGAAATGATATCCAGCCGATTCCCTGTTTCCTTCTCATACAATTCAAAGATACTGGTCATATAGCTTTTTTCCAGATCGCTCTTCCTGCCCATGATCGTCAGCACAGTGCCCGCATCACCGGATATCCCGAGGCCGCTGCAGGATGTGAACACACATACCGCGGCAAGAAGCACCGCCGCCAGAACAAACCGCTTTCTTTTCATGTAAACTCTCCCTCCTCAAAACAGGATGCTCCAAAACTGCTTCTATTGCTCATTGACCCCGTCCTGTTCTTTTCGTTTCCTGCTCATCAGCTTTGCCACAAGATCTCTGACCGCGTTCATGTCGATAGGCTTGGCAAGATGTCCGTCCATGCCTGCCTCCATTGCGTCGCGCACATCTTCCGCAAAGGTGTTTGCCGTCATCGCCACGATCGGGATCTTGCGGGCATCCGGATGCCCGCAGGCATGGATCTGCCTTGTAGCCTCATAGCCGTTCATGACCGGCATCTGGACGTCCATCAGCACCATATCATAATAACCCGGCGCAGACTTCTGGAAAAGCGCCAGCGCTTCCTGTCCGTTGACCGCTACTTCGCATCTTGCGCCTTCCAAGGCAAGCATCTCCGTCAGGATCTCCGCATTCAGTCCATTGTCTTCCGCCACCAGAAACAGCATCCCATTCATGACGTTTTCGTCCGGCTTTTCTTCGTTGTCCTCAGACTGCGCTGGCATGTCCTCAAAGAACAGCGGTTCAAGGGTCTGCCAGAAGTTGGAAGGGAAAAACGGTTTCGACATAAAGGCATTGATGCCTGCCTGACGCGCTTCCGCCTCGATCTCGCTCCAGTCATAGGATGTCAGCACCAGGATCGGCACGTTTTTGTCTGTCTTCTGCCGGATCTGGCGGGCAGTCTCCACGCCGTTTTGTCCCGGCATTTTCCAATCCAGCAGGATCACATGGTAATCCTCTCCCTGCATATGTGCTTCCACTGCCTTTCTCACAGCAGTCTCACCGTCCGTGGCAATGGAAACGTCAACGCCGGTTCCTCTCATCATTTCTCTGATATCAAGGCAGATCTCTTCCTCATCGTCAGCAACGAGCATGCGGGTAATCTTATTTTTGAACCGCAGTCCCGACTCCTCCTGCTCCGGAAGGGAGAAGGACAGTTCCACCGTAAAAGTACTGCCTTTCCCCGGCTGGCTTTCTACCTGGATGATCCCGCCCATCAAATCTACCAGATTTTTTGTAATGGCCATGCCAAGTCCGGTTCCCTGTACTTTGTTCGTAACCGAATTGATCTCCCTGCTGAAAGGACTGAATATCCGCTTTTGAAATTCTTTGCTCATCCCTACGCCGTTGTCCGTCACCTCAAACCGGAGCTTGGCGTACTGCGGAGCCGCCGGAGGCAGTTCGCAGACCTTAAAGTCGATGCTGCCGCCTTCCTGGGTATACTTGATGGCGTTGGAAAGAAGATTGATCAAAATCTGGTTCAGCCGCAGCTTGTCGCCGATCAGCTGCTCTGGAGGCGTTCCCTGCACATGGATCTCAAAATGCTGCCCTTTTGCTTTGGCCTGGGGCATCAGGATGATACTCAGTTCCTCAAAAAGATCCGGCAGGCGGAACCTGTCAATATTCAGGGAGGTTTTTCCGCTCTCGATCTTGCTCATATCCAGCACATCGTTGATGAGGCTCAGAAGATGATGGCTGGACGCCGTGATCTTGCGGGTATATTCCCGCACCTTGTCGGGCTGATCCGCGTCCTTTTCCAGCAGCACCGAAAATCCTACAATGGCATTCATCGGCGTACGGATATCATGAGACATGTTTGAAAGAAAATTGCTTTTTGCCTCATTTGCGCTTCTGGCCGCGTTCAGCGCCTCTTTCAGCTTCTGGTTCATCTGCTTTTCCTGGGTGCGGTCAGACAATACGATGATGTATTTATTGACTTTCTGAATGCTCATATTATACACGGTCATCCTGTACCAGCGGCGTTCGCCGGTCGTCTGGTGCACATATTCACATTCCCAGTACCTGTTTCCATGGAGCGGAATCGCTTCCAGCTGATCCTTCGGGATCACCACATCGTAATCAACGGCGCATTTCTCCATGATCCGGATATTCTTTCTGACGTCCTCCGGCAAAAGTCCCAGCAGTCTCTCTATGTTTGGACTGATATAATCTACATTCTGATCCTTTGCGTCCAGCATGATAAAAATATCATCCACACTGTTGGAAAGCACGTCAAACATGCGTTCCCGGTACTGCAGTTCCATACGGTTTCTGCGGGCCTGCTTCCTGCTGCGCTGCAGAAGCAGCGTAATCACAACGGCACCGACGACAAGAAAGATCAGCACAAGAACCGTTGTAGTGGTCTTTTGCACCGACAGAAAACCGGCGCTGACCGCATCCTGCGGCACCACGCTCAGCAGGATATAATCCTGATAACCGACCGGCTGATACAGGATACACTGGCTGACGCCGCCGATCCGGCACTGCCGCAGGCCGGCCGTGCCGTTCTCCCAATCCTTTCTGATCTTTTCAAGATCTTCCTCCTTCAGATCGGAAGCAGCCTTCAGATAAACCAGATAGTTTTCAAAAACATTGCCCCCTGTCTGTGTCGACAACAATACGACGCCGTCATCATGAACCACAAAACATTTTGCTTTTCCGGAAAACGCGTCCACATTCAGGGAATTTGCCATATCGGCGTTGTTATAGGTGATCGCGATAGCGTCAAACGCAAAATCTCCATAGACGCTCTGCTCCACAGGCGCCGCAAAAAGCGTCACCTCAAGTCCGGAGGAAAGTTTCTGTCCGGCCATGACCGGTTCTTTTTTCTGAGACAGGATCTCCCCGCTTTCACCAAGCTCCATGCTACCGCGGGTCCCGTCGATCGTCATGCAGTTTCCGTCGCCAGACAGAAAATAAAATTCAGAGAACCCCCAGTATTGCTGCTCCTCCCTCACAAATCCAGCAAATTCGCTTTCATTCACGCCATCCTTCCGGGAAAAATAATCGCCCCATTCGTCCAGGAGTCCCCAGTTTCGCTCAACAAAAATACTGAAGGAGCGATTGACCTGACTGTAAATCTCTTCCAGATGCACCGTGCTGTCCTCAAAAATGCGTTTGGAAATGTACTGAAAATAGATAAGTCCTATGAAAATGACTGAAACACATGCCAGCGCTGCCAAAAACAAAGGCATCCGCTTCCGAAACCACTCTTTCATGGTTTTTTTCTCCTAACATCATCATTTTTAACCCCACTAAATCTATTTTATTCTATCATACAAAATCATGGGAATCAATAATACAGCGCAAAGAATGTTCATGTTTTGATTTACTGCCGCTGCATCTCTTTAAAAATCGAAAAACGGCATAGCCCGCAAGCTACACCGTTTTTTCCGCAAATCTTATTTTGTATATTTTTCCAGTGTGGCCCGGACCGCTCCGCGTCCGGCTGTCAGCTCCTGCAGATAGCCGCATACCTTGTCTGCCAGACCCGCTTCATACAGATCCACGCCGAAGATCTGCTTCATCCGGAGCACAGGGGCAACCGCCGCTCCCACATCCTGGCCTTCTTCCAGCTTGAGTCCCGCCACATAAGGGCGCACCGTATCCAGCAGCGGATCGGGACTCAGTTCAAAGGGATTTCCTTCATCATCCACAGCCATCAGATACCGAAGCCATCCCGCGAACACCAGCGGGATCAGCTTCAGGCTCTGCACATCCTTATCCGGCGACGCCTGATAGGCCTTGATGGTCTCTCCGAAACGGATGGCAAGCTTCTGGGAAGTGTCCGTGGCGATCCGCTGGGGCGTGTCCGGCATAAAGGGGTTCGGCACACGCACCTGAAGCACCGTGTCAATAAATTCCTTCGGATCCAAAATGCCTGGGTCTACAACAACGGGGAGCCCTTCCACATAGCCGATGGTCTCCACCATCTTCACCAGCTGGGGATCCTTCATCTCGTCAGAGATCTTCTGGTAGCCAAGCAGGCATCCGTACACCGCAAGGGTGGTATGCAGCGGATTTAAGCAGGTGCAGACCTTCATTTTCTCCACCTTGTCCACTGTCTCTCTATCCGTAAACAGCAGGCCGCCTTTTTCCAGCAAAGGCCGTCCGTTGGGAAACGCATCCTCGATCACCAGATATTCGCACTCTTCCGCATTGACAAAGGGCGCCACATAAGTGCTTTTGGAGGTGATCACCGGGTCGAGGCCTTCCACCCCGTCCGCCAGCAGAATCTTTTCCACGGAGGCGTCCGGTCTTGGGGTGATCTTGTCGATCATGGTCCAAGGGAAAGCCACCTTGTTTTTGTCGTTGATATAGCTTACAAAGCCTTTCTCCCCTTTGCCTGCCTGCGCCCATTTTTCCGCAAAGGTATTGATCGCTTCATAGAGCTTGTCCCCGTTGTGGGAACAGTTGTCGTTGCTCACCATGGAAATGGGTTTTTCTCCCGCCATGTATCTGGTGTAAAGGAGGGACGCCACCTTTCCCATATAGCTTTGGGGCCTGTCCGGCCCGGAGGCAAAATCCGCCTTCACCGCAGGAAGCAGTTCTCCCTTACCGTCCACCAGACTGTAGCCTTTTTCTGTAATGGTAAAGGTACACATCTGCAGGGAATCCTTTGAAAAAATCTCCCGCAGGCGGCCAAACTCCCTGTCATTATCGGAATCCAGCACAAGAGATTCCATAATACTGCCGATCACGGTCTTTTCCACATTGCCGTCGGCCTTCAGTGTCACCAGAATGTTATAGTCGTCGTGGGGACGGTTCATTTTCTCTATGATCTCATAGTCAAATCCCTCCGCCACCACAAGGCCCCGATCCAGCACGCCTTCGTTGAGAAGGTTCTGCACCACGTTTGCCTGAAAGGCCTTGAAGATATTGCCGGCGCCGAAATGCACCCAGAAGGGCGCCTC
>CANQQN010000016.1 GCA_947625995.1 uncultured Lachnospiraceae bacterium | reverse complement strand
AGAATGAACAAACCAAGGATAACAAACAGCGTCGTCAAAAGGATCTTCATTCTTTTGCGTTTTTTTATGATTTTTTTCCGCTGCTTTTCTCTGGCAGCCCTGCCGTTTTCTTCCATACATTACCATCCTTTCCGCCACAGCCTGTCCCGCATGTTTTCTCTCAGGACGCTCCTACTTCTTCATGAACAGATGTCTGGGGATACCGTCCACCTGTACGGGAAGCATCTCACCTTGGATCAACGGTTCGATATAAGAAATAAACTTCGGCGTCACATAGCTGCCGTCCTTGGAGATCCAGTCTCTGGGCACCAGCTTCTCCACATTGGAGATCTTGTGCACGTCGCAGATGTCTGTAGTACACTGATAAGGATCGTCGGAAACTCTCTTTAAAACGATCATCTTGCCGGTGTCACCTTCCACAGCCGCTTTCACCGCGGCGCCGCCTACCTGAAAGGCTTCATTGATGTCAATACGGGAAGCCAAGTGGGAAGCGCTTCTCTGCAGTGTGGAGAATTCTACGGCGCGAGTCTTGCAGCCGATCTCCGCCGCGATCAGGTTTGCCAGAAACGCGGCTGTCCCGGCAAGCTGCTTGTGGCCAAAAGCATCTACATAATCAGAAGCATTTCCGTACTCGCAGACATATTTGCCGTCCTTTGTCTTGATACCCTCGGAAACAGCCACCACAACAGATTTTTTCTTCTTTAAAACTTCTTTTACACGTTTGATAAACTCGTCAATATCAAAAGTAAGCTCCGGCAGGTAGATCATATCCGGGCCGTCGCAGTCCTCCCCCTTGGAGAGTGCGGTTGCGCCGGTAAGCCAGCCTGCGTTGCGTCCCATGACCTCGATGATGGTCACGATCTCCGTATTGTAAACAAGACCCATGGCGTCCCGGATCACTTCCTTGGTGGCGGTGCCGATATATTTCGCGGCGCTGCCGAAGCCAGGAGTATGGTCTGTTAGCGCCAGATCATTGTCAATGGTCTTGGGCACACCGATGAATTTGTGCTGCTTGCCGGTAACAATGGCGTAATCGGACAGCTTCTTGATCGTATCCATGGAATCGTTGCCGCCGATATAGATGAAGCACTCGATCTCCAGCTTATCCAGAATCTCAAATATCTTTTCATATACGGTGCGGTCTTCATGGATCTCCGGCAGCTTATAGCGGCAGGAGCCAAGGAAGGCGCTGGGGGTGCGCTTTAACAGTTCTACATCCAGATCGCTCTTGATGTAATCCGACAGATCCACATACTGCTCGTCCAGAAAGCCCTGAATGCCGTGAAGCATGCCGTACACCTTCTTGGCGCCTCTGTCCTTTGCAGTTCTGTACACCCCTGCAAGGCTGGAATTGATAACGGCGGTAGGACCGCCTGACTGACCTACAATAACATTTCCTTTCATGATCAAACAACCTCCGAAATTTTATTAAATAATAACAGTTATGGGTAGTATACCATTTTTTGGGACCGCATACAAGTCATTATCCGTGTAGAATCTATGTCCTGTTTCTTACAAAATTGTACGTTTTTTTCGATTTATTTTTGACATAGGGCGTCAACCTTCCTTTCGGACGGCTTCCGCCGTACAAAAAGCGCGCCGCAAATATCGCGATCTGCGGCACGCTCTCTCATTCCTATGCATATCATTTAATCCAGACTTCCAAAGCCTTTTTCCAGATCCGCCAGAATATCGTCGATATCCTCCAGACCAACGGACAGACGGATCATACCGCTTTCAATACCGGCAGCCACAAGCTGCTCGTCCGTAAGCTGTCTGTGAGTCTCGCTTGCGGGATGCAGCACGCAAGTGCGTATATCCGCCACATGGACCTCATTGGACGCCAGTTCCAGAGAGTCCATAAATTTCATGGCCGCTTCCCGGCCGCCTTTGACCACAAAGGAGATCACGCCGCTTGCGCCCTTCAGATATTTTTGCGCCAGCCCGTAGTTCTCGTCGCTTTCAAGGCCGGGATAGGTGATCCGCTCCACCTTTTGGTTTTTCTCCAGATATCTTGCCACAGTCATGGCGTTCTTGCAGTACTGCTTCATCCGCACAGCCAGCGTCTCAAGTCCGAGATTTAACAGAAACGCGGAATGGGCCGCGGGGTACACCCCGAAATCTCTCATCAGCTGCATCCTTGCCTTGATGATATAGGCGGCCTTTCCATAGCTTTCCGTATAGCAGAGGCCGTGATAGGATTCGTCCGGCTCCGTAATACTGGGGAAATTGCCCTTTGTCCAGTCAAAATTGCCGCTGTCCACGATCACGCCGCCCACCTGCAGGGCATGGCCGTCCATGTACTTTGACGTGGAATGGATCACGATATCCGCGCCGTATTCAATCGGCTTGCAGAGCACGGGAGTGGCAAAGGTATTGTCCACGATCAAAGGCACATGATGGGCGTGCGCCAGCTTTGCGAACCGCTCAATATCCAGAACCGACAGCGCCGGGTTGGCAATGGTCTCCCCGAACACAGCCTTGGTATTGGGCTTGAACGCTTTGGAGATCTCCTCGTCACTTGCGTTCTTATCGATAAAAATGCATTCGATCCCCATTTTCTTCAACGTGAAGGAAAACAGATTGACCGTGCCGCCGTATATTTCCGTGGTGCTGATGAAGCTGTCCCCCGCCTCGCAGATATTCAGGATAGACAGCAGCGTGGCGGCCTGTCCCGAGGACGTGCACATGGCGCCTACGCCGCCCTCCAGCTGGGCGATCTTGTCCTCCACTGCCATAACCGTGGGATTGGCAAACCGGGAATAGATCAACGACTTGGTCGGATCGTCGAACACTGCCGCCACTTCCTCGGTGTTGTCATAGACATAAGTGGTACTCTGCACGATGGGAACCACCCTCGGTTCCGCGTTTTTGGGTGTGTAGCCTGCATGCAGGCATTTGGTTGCATCTTTCATAATGGTGTCCTTTCTTTTTTATTCTTTTGATCATACTATCATCATGACTGCGGCTTGCATTCCCCTTTTATCTGTGCTATACTCTCACTTGCTGATTCTTCTGCTCTTGCAGGCTGTCAGCCAAAACCCACGGTGAGTTCGAGACCTTCCTCACCTAAAACAAAACTAAAGGAGAACTGCATATGCAAAACAAAAAGATTTTATTCCTGACTCAGGCAGCTATGATCGCTGCCCTCTACGTGGTGCTCACCATGATCGCCGCCGCTCTCGGGCTGGCTTCTCAGGCCATTCAGGTACGCTTTTCCGAAGCGCTCACCATTCTGCCCTATTTTACTCCCGCCGCAATACCCGGACTGTTTATTGGCTGTATCATCAGCAATCTTCTTTCCGGCTGCGTGTTGATCGATATCATCTTCGGCAGTATCGCTACGCTTCTGGGCGCCCTTGGCACTTATGGCCTGCGCAGATTTGTCAGTCAGGGCTCTGCCGGCAGCTTGGAAGCCCCTTCGGCAAAGGACAACGCTTCTTCCGGCGCCCCTGCCCGTTTTCAGTTGAAAAAGCTCCTGCTGCCCCTGCCGCCGATCCTTGCAAACACGATCATTGTTCCCTTTGTGCTGAAATACGGCTACGGCTTTCCCACACCCTTGTGGCTCAACGGGCTGACCGTAGGCGCAGGCGAAGTGATCTCCTGCGGCATATTGGGACTGCTGCTTCTGTACATACTGGAAAAGCGCCGCATTTCCTTTTAAAACATCAGATTTTCCGGGTTCAGGCATTCCAGTTCCGGCGCCACAAACCGGCCATCCTTTCGGATCAGCACGTCATCAAAGTAGATCTCGCCGCCGCCGTATTCGGGACGCTGGATCAACACCAGATCCCAGTGAATGGCGCTTTTGTTGCCGTTGTACGCATCGTCATAACAGTTGCCCGGCGTAAAGTGAATGCTCCCGGCGATCTTTTCGTCAAACAAAATATCCTTCATGGGCTGCAGCACATAAGGGTTCACCCCAATGGCAAATTCCCCCACATACCTTGCGCCTTCATCGGTATCAAAAATCTCATTGATGCGGTCCGTATGATTGGCTCTGGCCTCTACGATCTTTCCGTTTTCAAATTTGAGGCACACATTTTCAAAGGTGACTCCATCCTCGATGGACGGCGTATTGTATGTGATGACCCCGTTGACAGATTCCCGCACAGGCGCGGTATAAACTTCCCCGTCGGGGATGTTCATATGCCCCGCGCAGGGAACCGCGGGGATATCCTTGATGGAAAACGTCAGATCCGTGTCCGGCCCCGTGATGCGCACCTTGTCGGTACGGTTCATATAATTCACCAGATTTTCCATGGCTTTGTCCATTTTCGCGTAATCCAGATTACACACGTTAAAATAAAAATCTTCAAACGCTTCCACGCTGGTGTCCGCAAGCTGGGCCATCGCCTCATTGGGATACCGCAGCACCACCCATTTGGTTTTCGGGATTCGGATCTCATGGTGTACCGGCGTAGCATACAGCCGGTTGTACAGCCGCATCTTCTCCGCCGGCACGTCTGAAAGCTCCGCCACATTCTCCGCGCCGCGCACCGCAATATAACAGTCCATATTTGACATCTCCAGACCGTCCACCTGCGCCATCAGCTTTAACTGCTCCTCGCTGCAATGCATCAGTTGTTCCCGCAGCAGCCTGTTGTTGGTATAGTGCACAAAGGGGAGCCCTTTCGCGCGGTACACTTCTTTGACCAGCGCCCGGGCCAGATCCTCCGTTTCCTTCCCAATATAATGAATATAGACCTTTTCATTTTCCTGTACATGACAGGAATAGTTCACCAGATTGTGAGCCAGTTTCTCAATCCTTGCATCCAAAATTGTCACATCTCCCTTTTATTTCATATTCACAATACATACGCTTCCAAACTGTCTGTAGGCAGCCTCCGCCTGATCCGCCGGCATTTTTGACGTCTGTTCCGTTAAAGGATCGTACCATGTGACTTCGGTATCTGTAAAACCGGTAAGCAGCACATAGGACGCTTCTCCGACGCGCACCAGCACCTGATCTCCCCAAGCCGCTATACTTTTGGCTGTGTCAAGGGGGACGCCGGTGGCGTCCAGCACCGTTTCCTGAGAAGCCTGCCGCCATGCGGCCGCGATCCCCGGATATTCCTCTGCCCCCTGCTCTTTCAGGATGGCAACGGGAAACTGTGGAATGCCGGCGGCGGAATACTCTCTGCTCTGGATCGACCGGTAAAACAACGTGACCAGTCTGGCATCCTTTATGACGCCTCCATTTTCTGCCGCATATACAAAGGCGTCTCTGCTCAGACAAAACCGCGCGGACAGCCTGCCCCTTTGGTACACATAAAAACAATCTTCACTCCGGCCGGCGTCGGCCTCCATCTCTATGGACTCAAAATAACCTTTTTCTTTCGCGGTATAGACATGGACCGCAGGCACCGTATGCCCTTTTTGGAATTTCAGTTGCACCCGGGTCTGCCTGTTGTCAGAGCTTACCGTCTCCAAAGACACCGCCTCCTGCTGCCGTTCGCTGCTGACGATCTGGTGGGGCTGCGCCGCGATATAATCCGTTCCTCCCGACGCAGGAGACACCCGGTGGAGCATGATCATATCCTTCGTGGTCTCCCCGCTGATGACCGGCAGGGACTCGTCGGTATACTCCTTGATCACATCCCCATTCTTATCGCAGATGACCACTGAATACATGGGAAACCACAGTTCTCCCGCCACGCCGGGTCTCACCGCGTCTGCCTTCGCCTTTCCATAGGCAAAATCCTGCCCTACGTAGCCGATGGGACGCAGATACTCTCCCTCATCGCTTTGGATCTCGGAAACCTTTTCATCGGCAAGATCCATTCTGCAGATCTTATCGCTGTGATCGGGATCCTCCACCCATGATAGATAACGGTTGTCATCGGATACCGCGAACGTGCCTGTCTTCAAATCTTCAATAAGATCCGTAACTTCTCCGCCGGCAATGTCCAGCCGGCGCAGGGCTCCTCTGCTGTAATAATAAAAATAATTTCCTCTCAGGTAGGTAAGCTGCGACATATCCTGACAGAGCAGCGCTTCCGACCGGTTATCCTCCATCACGTAACGGACCTCATAGCTGTTGTTCCTCTTGGTGTAATGGCAAAGCTGAACGCAGACCTTTCCCTCGTAGTTGCCTCTGTTGCAATAGCCGCTCACAACGAAGTCAATATTCCCGTCCCGGTCCATGGTCAGAATATCAATGTCATAATTCTGCATAAAGGAGCGTTTGTCTCCGCGCACGGTATCCTGCATACTGAAGATCTTATACAGCCGGTTGCCCTCTGTCTGATACAGCCAGAGTTCTCCTGCCTGTTCCCAGCATACATAGTCGTTCTCTTTGTCGTAGACGTATTCCACATCCTCCGGCAAAATGCCCAGCATCACCGACTGACCGGTAAACGAAAGCTGTGTCCCCAAAAATGTCTGCGTCAGTTCGCGCTCAAATTCCAGAAGATGCATTCTCAGTTCGGATCTTCTCACCCGGTAGTACTCATGTACCAGATAATAAGAATTTGTCTCTTCATCCTCACTTAGTACTGTCTGGTAATCCACGCTGAGCACGGCGCCCTTACCGTTTACCTCCAGAAGATTGAATACCGGCTCTCCGATCATCTGCATATCCAGATCGCCCCATGTAACCTGATCATAGCTGGAATGTATGTTCACATATTGAAGGGTTGTGTTGTTTCCGGTGGCGTCCGGCTCGATATAGGTGGTTATTTTGTCATTTGCTTTTTTGTCAAATGTGTTTTTACAGAAATCCGAGACAAACGTAAGCGCTTCCTCTACATCAATGTCCGTTGACCGCACCACGCGGGTATAATAATAGATCGGCCCCTTCTGGTCCATGTTGAGACGGATTTCCAGAATATATTGTTGGTTTCCCTCCACGGAGCGGGACATATCCAACGTGGTCTTTGCGCCGTCCACGGAAACCGCAGGCCCTTCGATGCGCCGCTCTTCCACCAGACCGCTGTCTTTTTGCCGGAACACTGAATACTCTATGTCCGTTATCTTTTCTTCTGTCTTTCCGATCAGGATATCCAGCTTTCCTCCGGGCCCCAGAGGGGTGAGCACGGTATCAACAGCCGTATTGTCCAGACGCGCGGTATATCCCTGAAGACAGTTGAACGGATGCCCATTATACTCCATGGTAAGCGTGGGGATCGAGGCCCCGGACAGAGGGGAACCGTCGGATTCCTCCAGCTTGGTCCCTCTGAAAAAAGACCATATGATCACTGCTGACATGATGACGATGAGCAACAGCAGAATGATTGTAAATTTATAACTTCTTTTCACCGGTATCCTCCTATAGCTTTTCCGGCAATTCCATGCAACGGTTCATGGGGCTTGTCCTCTTATCAGGCAAAGAAAAGGGAGCCCCAACCATATACGGCGTTGAGACACCCTCCTTCATGTAATTCTTTCATTTACAGTTTCCCTGTGCGCGGCAGCATTTACATTGATTGTGCCTGCATCTTCGCGAAAACATTTCGTGATACATCAGCACGTCGATCAGATCCTCCAGATACCGGTTCCTTTGGTCCCCGCGGCTTTTGTCACCCAAACCGGTGGCAAAGATCTCGTCATCCGCGAAGATCTCCTCCGGTTTTTTATTCTCAGGATACAGATTTTTCAGAACATTGCTCCCGTCTGCGGTCTCATCTGGGATCCCCATATAAAACTGCTGCGGTTCATCCATGTCCTCCTGCATTCTGTCATAGATACGATGGTTCAGCCTGCGCATCATATACTTATCCGGAAATTCATCATACATACGGCTTCCGTTATATTCCATACGGTCGCACTCCGCCTCCACATAGGGCAGTATTTTTCTTGCAGCTTCAGGATAAAGCTCTTTTATCAGCCGGTCATCTCTTTCGATACTCCATTCTCTGACCATGACGGCTCCCCCTGCTTTTTATATGTTATCTTATGCAGGCTTTCTCTATCCGTGACTGCCCGGGGTCACTGTTCCCCGTCAGAAGCTTCTTCCGGCGTCCCGGCCTGTGTATCCTCCGGAGCCTTCTCGGTCTGGGCTTCCTCTGGCGCGGGCGCAGGTTCTTCCACGGTCTCTACGGCCTTTTCGGCTTCTTCCTCCGCCTCCTTGGCAGCTTTCTTTTCCTCATTTTTTTCGGAAGCCTTGTGCATTGCCTCTTTGGCCCGGTTGCCAAGCTCCTCGGCCACATCCGCCACCTTCACGCCTACATCGATGGCGATATCCTTCGCTTTCCCGCCGATGTTTCCCGCAGTGGTCTTCGCCTTCTGGATAAACTCTTTGGTCTCCTCAGAATCCTTTACTTCCTCCACCTTGCCAACTACCTTTTCAAATCCCTCTTTTACAGAACCAAAGACATTGTCAAGTCCCATATTGTTACCCCCTTGTTTGATCATTTATTTTTTGTCAGATCCAGTCTGACTAACGCTCGTTTCAACGAAAGTTCCGCCCGCAGTACGTCAAGATCCTGCCGCTTGTCGGACAGACGCTTCTGGGCTCTCTCCTTTGCCTCCTCGGCGCGCGCTACATCGATCTCCCGCGGCCACTCCGCCGCCTGCGCTAGGATAGTCACCTTATCCTTCAAAACCTCCGCAAATCCGCCGTGGAGCGCGGCCTCCTGCTTTTTCTGTCCGTCCGTGATGACAACGATACCGGGACGCACGATCAACGTTTCAGGCACATGGTTTTTTAAGATCCCCACCTGCCCCTCCGAAGTATTAAATTCGATCATGGAAGCCTCTCCCTGATAAAACATATGGTCAGGACAGATGATCTCCACCTGAAACAGATTGTTCTCCGCCATTGTTACCTCCAAAAATCTACTGTGCGCCGTTATAACGCTTCAGTACATCGTCGATGCTTCCCGCATTCAGGAAATAGCTTTCCGGAATCTCGTCATGCTTACCGTCCAGAATCTCACGGAAACCCCGGATGGTCTCGCTGATGGGCACATACACGCCGGGAAGACCCGTAAACTGCTCCGCCACATGGAAGGGCTGAGACAGGAAACGCTGCACCCTTCTGGCTCTTGCCACCACCAGTTTGTCCGCCTCGGAAAGCTCATCCATACCAAGAATGGCGATGATATCCTGAAGTTCGCGGTAGCGCTGCAAGATCTCCTGCACGTCACGGGCGGTCCGGTAATGCTCCTCGCCGAGGATTCTGGGATCCAGAATTCTGGAAGTGGAATCCAGCGGGTCTACCGCCGGGTAAATTCCAAGTTCTACAATGGATCTGGACAACACCGTGGTGGCGTCCAGATGAGCAAATGTAGTGGCCGGCGCCGGGTCAGTCAGGTCATCTGCAGGCACATAGACTGCCTGAATAGACGTGATGGAGCCATTCTTCGTGGAGGTGATGCGCTCCTGAAGGGCGCCCATCTCCGTCTGCAGGGTAGGCTGGTAGCCTACCGCGGAGGGCATACGTCCCAACAGCGCGGATACCTCGGAACCCGCCTGCGTAAAACGGAAGATATTATCTATAAACAGCAGCACGTCGCGGCCGCCTTCATCCCTGAAATACTCCGCCATGGTCAGCCCGGTAAGGCCCACGCGCATTCTTGCGCCGGGCGGCTCGTTCATCTGGCCGAACACCATGGTGGTCTTTTCGATAACGCCGGACTCCTTCATTTCATAATACAGGTCGTTGCCCTCCCGGGTACGCTCGCCAACGCCTGTAAATACGGAATACCCGCCGTGTTCTGTGGCAATATTGCGGATCAGTTCTTGGATCAGCACCGTCTTGCCTACGCCGGCGCCGCCGAACAGGCCGATCTTACCGCCCTTCTGATAAGGGCACAGCAGATCTACCACCTTGATGCCTGTCTCCAGCATTTCCGTCTCCGTGGACTGCTCCGCCACGGTGGGCGCTTTCTTGTGGATAGGCTCATACTTCACATCCGTCGGGGGATCCAGATTGTCGATGGGATCTCCAAGCACGTTGAACATACGGCCCAAGGTCTTTTCCCCAACCGGCACGCGGATAGGAGCCCCCGTGGCCTCCGCCTCCATGCCTCTCACCAGTCCGTCCGTAGGGCCAAGGGCGATACAGCGGACCGTATCGTCGCCCAGATGCTGGGCAACCTCCACTACTAATTTCTGCGGCGCGTTCTTGATCCGGATAGCCTCATTCAACTGAGGCAGGTTTCCCTCCGAAAACCGGATATCCAACACCGCGCCTATGATCTGTGTCACATGACCAATGTTTTTTTCAGCCATTGTAATCCTCCATCTATAAATGTCCTTATCCGATCGCCTCGGCGCCCGCGATGATCTCCGTCAGTTCCTGCGTAATGGAATTCTGTCTTGCCCGGTTGTACTTCACGGACAGATCCTGTATCATATCCTCCGCATTGCTGGTGGCATTGTCCATAGCCTGCATTCTGGCGCTGTTTTCGCTTGCCGCAGACTCGATCATCGCGCCGTAGATCAGGCTCTTGATATACTGAGGGATCATCTCCCCAAGCACAGTCTCCTCGTCCGGCTCATAATTCATCAGCGTCAGCTTTTCCGTCCGGTTGGCAAACTCTTCTTCCGGCTCAACGGGCAGAAGCTTCATAGCCACCGGCTCCTGAGAAACCGTATTGTGAAACTCTGTATAGATCAGATACAATTCGCCTGCCGCGCCGGAGGTATAGGCCTCCAGAACCTCCTCTCCCAGAGCGGCCGCGTCCTTGTAAGCCGGTTCGTCAATTGCATCGGAATAATCGGAGACCACCTCATAACCTCTCCGGCTCAAATAATCCTTTGCCTTGCGGCCCATGGTATAAAGCTGCACATCCTCCCGGTCAAACCCGCATTCCAGCAGCTTTTTGGCCACATTGGAATTGTAGCCCCCCGCCAGTCCGCGATTGGAGGAGATCAGGACCACGGCCTTTTTCTCCGACGGACCTTTCTGCAGATAAGGGCTCATCACCACGCCAGTCCTTGCAAGAATGGAGTGGATCGTCTCATACATCCTGTGAAAATAATCGTTGCACTTTTCGGCGCGCGTCCTTGCTTTCTGCAGCTTCACGGTAGAGACCAGCTTCATGGCCTTTGTGATCTGCTGGGTACTCTGAATGCTGCTCCTTCGCCGCTTGATATCTCTCATGGAAGCCATAAATCAACCCCGCCTTTCTCCCAGCTTACCGGAAGCTGTCTTTGAATTCCGTGATGGCCTTTGCAAGGGTCTCCTCAAGCTCCGGCGTCAATTCTTTCTTTTCCTTGATATCTCTTGGCAGCTCAGGGTACTTGGTATCGATATATTCAAACAGCTCCTTCTCAAAGCGGAGCACGTCTTCGACCTTAATATTCAGCAGATATTTCTTTGTGGCCGCGTAGATGATGATCACCTGATACTCCACGGGCATAGGCTGATACTGGGGCTGCTTCAGCATCTCGCGGATGCGCTCGCCCTGCGCCAGCTTCTCTTTTGTATCCGCATCCAGTTCGGAGCCGAACTGGGTGAACGCTTCCAATTCCCGGTACTGGGCCAATTCCACGCGGATCGGGGCGGCGATCTTCTTGATGGCCTTGATCTGCGCGGCGCCGCCTACACGGGAAACAGAAAGACCCGCGTTGATAGCGGGGCGGAAGCCTGCGTTGAAGCTCTCCGTCTCCAGATAGATCTGACCGTCTGTGATAGAGATCACGTTGGTGGGAATATAGGCGGACACATCCCCGGCCTGCGTCTCGATGATGGGCAGCGCCGTCAGGGAACCGCCGCCGTACTCGTCAGCCATACAGGCCGCTCTTTCCAGCAGTCTGGAATGAAGATAAAATACGTCGCCGGGATAAGCCTCACGTCCGGGCGGCCTGCGAAGCAGCAGAGAAAGGGTACGGTAAGCCGTTGCGTGCTTGGAAAGATCGTCGTAAATGATCAGCACGTCCTCCCCGTTCTCCATCCATTCTTCACCCATGGCACATCCCGCGTAGGGCGCGATATATTGCAGCGGCGCAAGCTCGCTGGCGGTAGAAGCCACCACGGTAGTGTAAGCCATGGCGCCGAACTCCTCCAGTGTCTTAACAATGGAAGCCACCGTGGACGCTTTCTGTCCAATGGCCACATAGATACACTTTACGCCCTGTCCCTTCTGGTTGATGATCGTATCGATGGCTATGGCAGTCTTGCCTGTCTGCCTGTCGCCGATGATCAGTTCTCTCTGTCCCCGTCCGATAGGCACCATGGCGTCAATGGCCTTGATCCCCGTCTGCAGGGGCACGCTGACGGATTTTCTGGTGATAACGCCGGAAGCAACCCGCTCGATCTGGCGGGATCTGTCTGTCTGAATGGGGCCCTTGCCGTCCACCGGCTGGCCCAGACTGTTGACCACACGTCCCAAAAGGGCGTCGCCTACAGGCACCTCCACCACGCGGCCTGTGGTCTTAACGGTATCGCCCTCGCTGACATTTCTCGTGTCGCTTAAGAGCACCGCGCCTACGTTGTCTTCCTCCAGATTCATGACCATGCCGTACACCCCGCCGGGGAACTCCAGCAGTTCGCCCTGCATGGCCTTTTCCAGACCGTGGATACGGCAGATGCCGTCGGACGTCTGGATCACGGTACCCACATCGGAAACCTCCAGCTTCGTGCTGTACTGCCCGATCTGCTTTTTAATGATGGAACCGATCTCTTCGGGTTTCAAATTCATAGGGCTCTCACCCTCCTTTTTGTCGTTCTTATATCTGTATACTGCTCAACTCTCTCGTGAGCCTGTCAAGCCGGTTTTTCACGCTTCCGTCCACGACCCTGTCCCCTATGCGGATGACAACGCCGCCGATCAAAGCCGGATCCACCCGGTATTCTATCTGAATGGCCTCATAGCTTGTGGTAGCCTGAAGCTTCTTAAGTATCTGTTCCTTCTGCTTTTCTGAAAGCGCCGCGGCCGAAGTGACGACGGCGGCTCCTATATTATGAAATGCCCGGTAACAGTCTGCGTACTGCTCAAAAATATCCGGAAGCTCCTGAAAATGATCCTTCTCCAGCACAAGCTTCAGAAATCCGGTCATGGTATCGGAGGCCCGGTCTTTGAAGATCTCTTCCAGAAGCTTTTCTTTTTCTTCCTTGCTGATCCGGGGATGCGCCATCACCGCGCAGAAGTCCCTGTTCTCAGAAAGGATCTGCTCCATGGAGCGGATCTCCTCCATCAGTTCCTCCGTCTGATCCCTGTCGCGGGCAAGCTCGAACAATGCTTCCCCGTAAACCGTTTTTGCTAATTTTCCCATGTCTTTTCACTCATCTCTTTTAAAGTTTCTTCTACAAGGGAATCCTGTACCTCCGTATTCATGGAAGCCGAAACCACTTTCCCCGCCATGGCGGAAGCAAGCTGTACCATTTCCTTTTTCATATCATCTCTGACGCGCTCTTTTTCGAGGGCGATCTCCTTTTGGGCCTGACTCTTCATCCGGTCCGCCTCGGCTCTCGCTTCCTCTAAGATCTTTTCTTCATTGCTCAGCGCGCGCTGTCTGGAAGTGCTCAGGATGTCATCCACCTCCCTGTCGGCGTTCTTTAACTTTCCTTCATACTCCGCCTTCAGGCCGGCCGCTTCCTCTTTGTCCTTTGAGGCTGTTTCCAGATCGTTTTTGATCTTTTCTTTCCGCTTCTCCAGCATTTTCCGCGCCGGCTCAAACAGAAGATAAGACATGGCGGTAAACAGCACAAACACAGCAATCGCCAGCAGCGCCGTGTCAAACAGCAGCTGCGGGGACAGATCAAATAATCGTTCCAAGTCTGCGTCTCCTTCCTTTTATACCTGAAACACTGTAACGCTTACAGTTTCCCAAGCAGAGGATTCGCAAACAACAGGATAAACGCGATAGCAAGGCCGTAAAGACCTGTGGTCTCTGCAACTGCCTGACCCAGAAGCATGGTGGAAGTGATATCGCCCTTTGCCCCGGGATTGCGTCCCACAGCCGCGGCGCCGTGTCCCGCCGCGATACCCTGCCCGATACCGGGGCCCACGCCTGCGATCATCGCAAGCCCTGCGCCGATAGCTGAACATGCTAAGATTAAGCCTTCATTGGTGATATTAGACATATGTTTGTCCTCCTTTTATTGAATAAATGATTGGTCCTTATTCTATACTTACTCCGAAGGTATCTTCTGGCTGATGAACACCATTGTCAGCATACAGAACACGTAGGTCTGAATGCAGCCGGAGAAAATATCAAAATACACATGAAGAAACGCCGGAAAACCGATCTTGATGAAAAGCGGAAGCAGCCCGTAGATCAGCGCCATCATCACCGTTCCCGAAAGCACGTTTCCAAAAAGACGCAGGGAAAGAGATACGGGCGTGGCGATCTCGCCGATCAGGTTGATGGGAAACAAAAAAGGCAGCGGCTTAAACAGATCCGTAAAGGCTCTGCCCTTATTGTACTTGATATTGTTGTACTGGATCAGCATAAAGGTAATGAGGCCCAGACAAAGGGTAGTGCCATAATCCGCCGTAGGGGGTCGCAGTCCGAAAAGACCGGAAATATTGCTAAGCAATATGAACATAAAGATAGTCCCGATATAATTGCGGAACTTCTTCGCATTGTCGCCCATAATATTGTAGACCATATTGTCCAGAGATTCCACGATCAGCTCGACAATATTCTGGAAAGTATCGGGGATCTCCTTCGCGTGCCGGATCTTATAGTTTGCGATCACTGCAAAGATCAGCAGCGCCAGCATGACGATCAATACACAGACATGGGTGGTGGTGATCCACAGTTCCTGTCCGAACAGATGAAATTTGATTAGTCCGTGTATCATAAAATCCACATTATTTTCCATCAGGACTCACGCTCCTCTTTTGAAAGCTTCAAAAAATTCTGCACTATTGGCAGTCTGTGCACCCACGGCTGCAAATATGCGGATATCTTCAACGAAAAAAAACCGATAAACATGCCGACAACGCTTTGCAGGCTGAAGAAGGCCAGCCCGAGAAACACTGCCAGAACAATGGCAGCCCGCAGAGCGTACTGCCTGTAAGAATAACTGACGGCTGATTTTTCATCCCGGTCAAGGGCGCCGCGGATACCGTGAAGCATCAGGCCGCCGCAGAGAACCGCCGTGGCCACTCCCGCCCAAAGCCCTATGGAATAATACAGCCTCTGTTTCGCCACGATACAGATCACGATCTGCGCCGCACAGCCGTACAGCGCCGTCACGAGCCACATTTCCAAAAGCGTGGGATGTATTTTTTCGATCAACCGGTCTTTCACGATCTATGCTCCTTGTTGGAATCGCTCTCTTTCAGGAAACCGGACAGCAGCTTGTAGCAGTTCCGGCACCCCGCAAGGATCCCGAGGATCAACAGGAGAAGGGTGATATCAAAGGAAAACCGGGTGCTTAAAAAATGACCCAGCCACAGACACAGAAGGATCGGAACCAGCATGGAAATACCAAGCTGGGTGACCAGTGCAAGCGTTTGGAATATCTGTCTGTTGCCTTTCATATCCGCCTTTCACCCCATAATATACATAATAATTCTTTTCAACCTAAAAGTCTAGTAAAATTTGGAAAACAATTTACAGATCCAGCTTCAGGTCATTTTCCCCGATCCAGCCGATCTTCCGCAAAGGCAGGGCGATCAGCCATGACAACACTGCCGGAAGCACAAAGCAGATCAGCACAAGTCCGATCCAGTCCATGGGGGTGATGGCCGCTTTTGTGCCGGCGGCAACATCGTTGACCCATCCGGTGTACACGCCGATCTGACCAACCAGCCCGCAGGTACCCATACCGGAGG
>CANQQN010000015.1 GCA_947625995.1 uncultured Lachnospiraceae bacterium | reverse complement strand
CACGCGTCATTCGCCTTACTTCCCGTTCAGGCGGATTTAAATGCCGCTATTGCCCAACTGGCCCTTGGGGAAGCGGATTATGCGCAGCAGAAGGCTACCCTTGACGCGGGCAATCTGGCTTTGGATGCCGCAAAGAAAGCCATCGAGGCGGGCCAGACCTCTGTTGCCGATTCTCAGACGGAGGTTGCGGGCGCGCAGTCGGAGCTTGATAAGGGCAAGGAAGAGTACGAAAAGCAGTATACGGAAAGCCGTCAGAAGATGAAAGAGGCTACCGAGGAACTGAATGATAAAAAACGGCAGCTTTTGAAAATGCAAGTGCCGGAGTGGAATGTGCTTGACAGAAGCTATATCCAGTCCTATGAGGGACTGGCGCAGGACGCGGACCGGGTAGGCGCCATCGGGAGCGTATTTCCCCTGATCTTTTTCTTGGTGGCGGCCCTTGTCAGCCTCACTTCCATTACCAGAATGGTGGAAGAGCAGCGGATGCAGGTAGGTACGCTGAAGGCCCTTGGCTATGAGAACTATGAGATCGCCGCAAAGTACATTTGTTACGCGCTTTTGGCAAGTCTTGCCGGCGGTATCCTAGGACTGATTCTGGGGCAGACCATTTTGCCGAGAGTGATCATCCGGGCTTACAGGATCCTGTATTATGCCCTTCCGGCCACGAAAGCGCCCCTTCATTTCTGGTATTCGGTATCCTCCGTGCTGATAGCGGTCCTGTGCACCACAGTCGCGGCCTTCGCGGCGTGCTATCGGATCTTGGCGGCTGTGCCGGCGCAGCTTATGCGTCCGGAAGCGCCCAGAGAAGGGAAAAGGGTATTTCTGGAGAAGTGGGACTGGCTCTGGAGCAGGCTTAATTTTTCAAGAAAAGCCGCAGTGAGAAATATGGTCCGTTACAAAAAACGGTTTTTCATGACCATATTCGGGATCGCCGCTTCCACCGCGCTGCTTTTGGTAGGCTTCGGACTAAAGAACAGTGTGAACGCCATCGGAGAGCGTCAGTTTGGAAAGATCCAGAAATACCATGCGGAGATCCTGCTGGACAACAATGACGTTGCGCCGTTGGAGGAACTGGAGGAGGTCCTGAAGCAGGATAAAGATATTAAGAGCTATATGTATGTCTACAAGGCCGCCATGGACGTGGGCAAGGGTGATAAAACAGAATCCGCTTACCTGACGGTTGCCGAAGACAGCGAGGGCTTCGCAAAATATATGAACCTGAAAAAACGCGGTGACGACAAAGTTTACGGGATAGAGGATGAAGGCGTTGTGATCACCGAAAAGCTTGCAAAGCTTTTGCATGTGAAGGCCGGCGACACCATTTATATGATGGACAGTGAAAACTACCGTGTCAAGGTGAAGGTGAACGCCGTGACGGAGAATTATTTCAGGCATTATATCTATATGTCCGTCCCGCAGTATGAGAAGCTTTACGGCGGAGAGCCTTCCTACAACGAGATCCTGACCATAAACGGAAAAGATACGCAGGAATTTGAAAATGCCATGGGAGAAAAGTATCTGGCGCTGGACGCGGTCAGCACGATCCTGTTTAATTCCGCCATGGAGCGCACCATCAGCGACATGTTGAAAAACATGAACCTGATCATCGTGGTACTGATCGTATCCGCCGCGCTGCTGGCGTTTGTGGTGCTCTACAACTTAAACCACATCAACATCACAGAACGGCGCCGGGAACTGGCGAGCATCAAGGTTCTGGGCTTCTATGACGGAGAACTGACGATGTATGTGCTCAGGGAAAATCTGGTTCTGACGGTGATCGGCATTGTGATCGGTCTGGTCTTCGGTGTAATCCTGCACAGATTCGTGATCCTGACCGCGGAACTGGACATGGTGATGTTCGGAAGGACCATTCGCTTTTCCAGCTACCTGTTCAGCATCCTCCTGACGGGTATTTTCGCGGCCTGCGTCAACGGTATCATGCATTACAGCCTGAAAAAGATCGATATGGTAGAATCCCTGAAAAGCGTAGAGTAAAATTGAGTAATGTGCCAAAAAAGCTTGACATAATCAAAAAAAAATTATAGAATATGTCTATAGCTGATGGTGCGTAGACACATGTGAATTTGTGGGAAATACGATGACGAATTTATGAATTGTGCAAAGAGGCAGATGGTTGCGTACATCTGTCTCTTTTTTTGCGAACTGTCATGCTGTGTTAAAGCACTAAAATATGAAAGTTAAAAGGAGTGGGAGGATGATTAAGTACATCTTAAAAAGACTTGTCATGGCGATCGTGACGATCTTCGTCGTGGCAACACTGACATTCTTTCTAATGAACACCGTGCCCGGCGGCCCCTTTACGGCTGAGAAATCCATATCGGAGCAGGCAAGGAAGAATCTGGAAGCCAAATATGGGTTGGACAAGCCGATCATGCAGAGGTATGTCACCTATATCACGGACGCCCTTCACGGTGACTTTGGTATCAGTTTAAAGCAGAGAGGCCGTACGGTTTCTTCTATCATTGCCACGAAATTCCCCGTTTCCGCCAAGATCGGAGGCATTTCCGTGCTTGTGGCGCTGATCTTGGGAATCCCTCTTGGCTGTATAGCTGCCCTGAACCGCGGAAAGATACTGGATAATATCATCATTGTGCTCGCCACTTTCGGGATAGCGGTGCCCGGCTTTGTTGTGTGTACCATGCTGCTGTATTTCCTTGGCGTAAAGCTTCAGGTGCTGCCCACCACTTTTGGGGACGGCTCGTGGACGCATTTTATCATGCCCGTGCTTTCCATCGCCTTTTATCCTACGGCATACATAGCCCGTCTGATGCGTTCCTCCATGCTTGACGTACTGGGTCAGGATTATATGAGGACAGCCAAGGCAAAGGGTGTTTCCCAGTTTGTGTCTTTGTTCAAGCACGCCCTTAGAAACGCCGTCCTGCCGGTGGTCACCTATGTGGGACCCATGCTTGCCTACACCATTACGGGCAGTTTTATCGTGGAGAAGGTGTTTACCATTCCCGGGCTCGGAAGAGAATTTATCAGTTCCGTGTTGAACCGGGATTATACCATGATCATGGGCACTACGATCTTCCTCGCGTCCCTGATGGTATTTATCAATGTGCTGGTGGATATTGTCTATACGATCATTGATCCCCGCATCAAATTGAAATAGAAAGGAGAAAATAAGATGAAAACGAATCCTTTGAGCATGCAGCTTAAATTAGATCCCGAAGATTTTCTCCCGGCTACCAATGATGAAAAAGAAAGTCTTGTGATCATGCGGGACAGCGTCAGCTTCTGGAAGGACGGCTTGCGCAGGCTCCTGAAAAACAAGATCGCTATGATCAGTCTGTTCTTTATCGTGGTGATCATGATCTTTTCCTTTATCGTTCCCGGCTTTTACCCTTACAGGTATGAACAGCAGATCAAGGGCTCTGAAAATCTTTCCCCTATGACCTATTCGGAAGAGGAACTGGCAAAGAAAGAAGCGGGAGAGGATGTGTTCCCTCATTTTCTCGGCACGGACAAGCTTGGACGTGACTATGCCATCCGTGTGATGATGGGCAGCAGGATCTCCCTGATCGTCGGTCTTGTGGCCGCGGCCATCATTCTGGTGATCGGTTCTCTGTTTGGCTCCGTGGCGGCGTTCTTCGGCGGATGGGTGGACCTGATCATGATGCGTCTGGTGGATATCATCTATACCATACCGGATATCCTGCTGATCGTTCTGTTGTCTACGGTGCTGGAAGATCCGTTGAAAAGCCTTGCTACCCAGCCCGGTTTTGGATGGGTCCAGAAGCTGGGCGCAAAACTGATCAGTATCTTTATCGTGTTTGCCCTTCTCTATTGGGTCGGTATGGCGCGTATGGTCCGCAGCCAGATCCTTACCCTGAAGGAGAGCGAATATGTGACAGCGGCCAAGGCTCTTGGCGCCAAGAATGGCCGTATCATCAAAAAACACTTGCTGACGAACTGTATCGGTACCCTGATCGTTACTACGACATTGCAGATCCCGTCCTCCATTTTCACGGAGAGTTTTCTTTCCTTTTTGGGAATAGGCGTGGCGGTTCCCATGCCGTCTCTCGGCTCCCTTGCGGGGACGGCCATTAACGGTTTTCAGACGTATCCGTATCTGTTGTTTATCCCGGCAGTGCTGATCAGCCTTATCATCCTGAGCTTTAACCTGTTTGGGGACGGTCTGCGGGACGCCTTTGACCCGAAACTGAAAAATTAAAGAAAGGAAGCGCAAGACTATGAGTGAATATTTAGTAAATATCCAAGATGAACGCCTCTCTTTCTTTACACCGGCTGGAGAGGTAAAAGCATTAAACGGTGTCACCATCCGCGTAAAAGAGGGCGAGGTGCTGGGCATCGTCGGCGAATCCGGCTCCGGGAAATCCGTGACGGCTTACAGCTTGATGGGGCTGACCGCCTATCCCGGAAAACTGATGGGCGGAAGTCTGGATTTCAACGGACACCACATCAATGATATGACGGAAAAACAGATGAGAAAGATCCGGGGCAATGAGGTATCCATTATTTTTCAGGATCCCATGACCAGCTTAAATCCCGTTTATACCATCGGAAATCAGATCTGCGAAGCCATTTTGCTGCATACCGACAAATCCAAAAAGGAGGCGTGGGAGCGCGCCAAGGAACTGCTGACCCTTGTAGGCATCAATGAGCCGGAGAAACGTCTGAAACAGTACCCTCATGAATTTTCCGGCGGTATGCGCCAGCGTGTGATGATCGCCATCGCCCTTGCGTGCGAGCCGAAGCTTTTGATTGCCGACGAGCCTACCACGGCGTTGGACGTGACCATTCAGGCCCAGATCCTGGAACTGATGATGGAGTTAAAGGACAAGCTCGGTATGGCGATCATTATGATCACCCACGATCTGGGCATTGTGGCCAGTACCTGCCAGCGGATCGCGGTCATGTACGCCGGACACATTGTGGAGTACGGCACAACGGATGACATTTTCTACAATCCAAAACATGAATATACAAAGGGACTGATCCGGAGCATTCCCCGTATGGACGCCAAAGAGCACGAGCGGCTTGTTCCCATTGAGGGCACGCCGGTGGATATGCTCAATCCGCCCAAGGGATGTCCGTTCGCGTCACGCTGTGACCAGTGTATGAAGATATGTCTGAAGGAGATGCCTCCGGTGACACAGTTTGACGATATTCATTATACCCAGTGCTGGCTGAATCAGAAGGCTGAGTTCGACCGGCAACAGAAAGAAGACCGGGGAGGTGCTGCAAATGAATGAAGAATTTGTAAAGGTTGAACATCTGAAGCAGTATTTTCCGGCAGGAGGCTTCGGAAAAAACAAAAAATATGTAAAAGCGGTGGACGATGTGTCCTTTTCCATCAAAAAGGGAGAAACCCTCGGCCTTGTGGGAGAGTCCGGCTGTGGCAAGACCACAACGGGAAGGACGCTGCTGCGGCTCTATGAACCGACGGCAGGCCGCATCACCTTTGACAACGACGTGATATTTGACAGCGAAAAGAAGATCAAGGTTAATATGCTTCCCTACCGGCAGAGAATGCAGATCGTTTTTCAGGATCCTTACGCCAGTCTGGATCCTCGTATGACGGTAGGGGATATCGTGGGAGAGGCCATTGACATCCACAAGCTCGCATCCTCCAAGGAGGACCGCTATCAGCGTATCATTAAGCTTCTGGAGTGCGTGGGATTAAATTCCGAGCACGCCAACCGGTATCCCCACGAGTTTTCCGGAGGACAGAGACAGCGTGTAGGTATTGCCCGTGCGCTGGCAGTAGATCCCCAGTTTATCGTCTGCGACGAGCCGATTTCTGCCTTGGATGTTTCCATTCAGGCGCAGGTAGTCAATATGTTTGAGGATCTTCAGGAATCCATGGGACTGACCTATCTGTTTATTGCCCACGATTTGTCTGTGGTCAAGCATATTTCCAACCGCATCGGCGTGATGTATCTGGGCAAGCTTGTGGAACTGGCGGACAGCTATGAGCTTTGTTTCCACAGTATGCACCCTTACACGAGAAGCCTGATCTCCGCGATCCCCATTGCGGATCCGAAAGTGGCAAGGACCAACAAGCGGATCGTTCTGGAGGGTGACGTGCCAAGTCCCCTGAATCCCCCTTCAGGGTGCCGGTTCCGTACCCGTTGTCCTTATGCCACAGAGCAGTGTGCAATGGAAGAGCCGGAGTTCAAAGAAGTGGAAAAAGGTCATTTTGCAGCCTGCCACCATCTTGACAAGGTTGTTTAAAAAGTGTATGTTTATAGTGTACAATTCCATATTATGGATTGTAAAATAACCAATCAAAAATAAGGAGGACGTTTATGAAAAAGAGAATGCTGGCTCTTTTGCTGGCTCTTGTCATGACTGCGGGTTTTGTGCTTACAGGCTGCGGCGAAAAAGCAGGAAGCGGAAACGGCGGCAATGACGGACAGCAGACGAGCGATGAAGGCGGTACAAAAAAAGAATTGACAGTGCAGATCGGTCCTAATCCCGAGACCCTTGATCCCGCGCTGAATTCTGCGGTTGACGGCGGAAACATGCTGCTCCACAATTTTGAGTGTCTGCTTACAGTAGGCGAGGATGGACAGATCAAGCCCGGTCAGGCAGAAAAATGGGAACAGTCCGAGGACGGTCTTACATGGACTTTCCATCTTCGCGACGGTCTGAAATGGTCTGACGGTACAGATCTTACGGCAGAAGATTTTGTTTATTCTTGGAAGCGTGTCTGCGATCCGAATACTGCGGCTCCCTATGCAGAGACAGTTCTGGGCATGGTAAAGGGTTTTGCCGAGGCACAGGCTGGCGATCTGGATGCCCTTGCGGTATCTGCTCCTGATGAGAAGACTCTTGTTGTAGAGCTTTCCAGCCCCTGCACGTTCTTTGAGAGCCTTGCAGCTTTTGCAACCTTGAGCCCCGTACAGAAGGCAACGATCGAAGCAAACGGTGACTCTTGGGCAACCGCTCCCGAAACTTATGTTTCCAATGGTCCTTTCGTTGTGACAGAGTGGGTTTCCAGTTCACACATTGTTATGAGCAAGAATGAATACTACTGGGACAAGGATTCTATCAAGCTTGACAGCATCAAGTTCATGCTGATCGAGGACGACAACGCGACTCTGAGCGCATATCAGAGCGGCGAGATCCTTTTCGCAAAGGGCGTTCCCACTGAGGAAATCCCCAGCCTTGAAGGCAATCCTGAGTTTCATGTAGATCCTATGATCGGTACCTACTATATCTCTCTGAATGATCAGAAAGAGCCCTTCACAAATGAGAAGGTTCGTAAGGCTCTGAGCCTTGCTATCGACAGAGACTATGTGGCAAATACATTGATGCAGGGCACCTATTCTCCTGCATACAATTTCATGGGTCCCGGCTGGATGGATACCGACGGCACAGAGTTTATCAACAATTCCAATGGTGGACAGCCTTATATCAGCGAGGATTATGAGGCAAATCTGGAAGAAGCGAAGCAGCTTCTTGCGGATGCCGGCTATCCGGGCGGAGAAGGCCTTCCCGCACTGATCTACTCTACCAATGATTCCGGTTATCATAAGGTAGTGGCAGAGTATCTGCAGCAGGCATGGAAGCAGCTTGGCATCAATGTAAACGTAGATACTGTTGAGTGGGCAAGCTTTACACCGCTCCGTCGTGCAGGCGATTACGAGATCTCACGTAACGGCTGGGTAGGCGACTACTCCGATCCTTCCAACATGCTGGATCTGCTTTATTCCACAAACGGCAACAACGATGGTAAGTTCGTAGATGCAGATTATGACGCGGCTATGGAAGAATCCCGTACAACGGTTGATCCCGCGGCCCGTTCCGCAGCCCTTCACAAGGCTGAAGATATCCTGATGGAGAAGACTGCCTGCATTCCTGTTGCTTACTACAACGATTTCTGGCTCCAGAGCGAGAAGCTGGAAGGCGTATGGCATTCCGCAACAGGTTACTGGTACTTCATGTATGCGGACATTGCTGAATAATAGACAGGAATATCAATACAAGTAAATAAAAAGATCCGGATCGGGGAATTTCCCGGTTCGGATCTTTTCATTTTAAGGGAAATTATGATGCGACAAAAAGCCCTGCCTTTTACCGGTTGAAATAATTAAAAAAAACAGATATAATAGCGTCGTAAGTTTTGAAAGCAGAAGACAGGAGGAAACGATGAAGGAGCAGATCAAAAAGCGATTACCGAAAAATGTATTGCAGGGCATTTACTATCTGCACAAATACGGCCTCATCGCCTTTTTAAAGCGCACGTTTTTGGGGATCGATCTGGACGCGCCGGGCAATTCCAGAAAGACTGCCATATCTTACCATAAATGGCGACTGGAACGCCTGCCGGACAAGGAGCAGCTTGCCGCCCAGCGCAGGGAAACCTTTTCTTATGCGCCGAAGATCAGCATCGTGGTGCCTTTGTACCGCACGCCGGGAAAGTTCCTCCGGGAAATGATCGATTCTGTGCGGGCCCAGACCTACGGAAACTGGGAGCTTTGTCTGGCAAACGGCGATCCTTCCTGCAAAGAGGTAGGGAAGATATTGGAAAAATATACCGCAAAGGACGCCCGGATCAGGGTCTGCGATCTGGAAGAAAATCTGGGAATCGCCGGCAATACCAACGCGGCGCTGGCAATGGCGGAAGGGATCTTTGTAGGGCTTTTGGATCACGACGATCTGCTGGAGCCGGACGCCTGCTACGAGATCGTAAAGCGGCTTCAGGAAAGTCCGGAAACGGATGTGTTCTATACCGATGAGGACAAGGTTTCCATGAACGGATCCCGGTATTTTGAACCCAATTTCAAGCCGGATTTCAACATAGACCTTTTGCGGGGCAACAATTACATCTGCCACTTTTTTGTGGTGCGCAGATCCTTGCTGGAACAGACGGGCGGATTCCGAAAGGAATTTGACGGCGCGCAGGACCATGACCTGATCCTCCGGTGTACGGAGCTTGCCGGGAAGATCTGTCACATTCCCAGAGCTTTGTATCACTGGCGGGTGCACGCCCAGTCCACCGCTCAGAATCCGGAGAGCAAGCAATATGCCTTTGAGGCCGGGAAGCGGGCCGTGGAAGCCCATCTCAAACGGACGGGCGTAAAGGGGACTGTCTCGCTGACAGATAATTTTGGGTTTTACAGCGTCAGATATCCGGTGGAGGGAACCCCTCTTGTATCCATCCTGATCCCCAATAAGGATGAAGCGGATACGCTGAGAAGCTGTCTGACCTCCATTTTTGAAAAGACGACCTATGAAAATTATGAGATCATCATCATAGAAAACAACAGCACGGAGGCGGAAACCTTCGCGTACTACAAGGAGCTTGAGAAGGAAGCGCGGGTACAGGTGGTGTACTGGAAGGATGGATTTAACTATTCCGCGCTGAATAATTTCGGCTTCTCTTTTGCAAAAGGAGACTATATCCTCTGTTTGAATAACGATATCACCGTGATCACGCCGGATTGGCTGCAGCTTTTTTTGGGACAGTGCCAGAGAAAAGAAGTGGGGATTGTGGGCGCAAGGCTGTATTACCCGGACGATACCATTCAGCACGGAGGCGTGATCGTAGGGATCGGCGGCGTTGCCGGCGCTTTATTTGTCGGTATGGACCGAAAGCGGCTGGGATATCTCAGAAAAGAGCGCCAACAGCAGGATCTGTCCGCGGTGACCGCCGCCTGTATGATGGTGGACCGGAACGCATGGGAAGCCGCTGGCGGGTTTGAGGAAAAACTGGCGGTTGCCTTCAACGACATTGATTTCTGCCTGAAGGTGAGAGAACAGGGGTTTCTGGTGGTTTATGAGCCAAATGTGGAGATGTATCACTACGAATCCAAGAGCCGCGGCTATGAGGACACGAAAGAAAAGCAGGCCCGGTTCGCCGGGGAGGTGGCCTTCATGCAGAAACGCTGGGCAAGGATACTGAAAGAAGGCGATCCCTACTACAATCCGAATTTTTCGCTGGAACAGTGTGACTATTCATTGAAAGAAACAGTAAAATGACAAAAACAACGAGCGCCGCATGCTTTGCAGCGCTCGTTTTGTAGTTTTGTATCATGGTCTTTAAGATCAGGGGACGGAAATTGCCGCAGGCTGTGGATCGGGCGTCACGGGATCCGGGGATATCACTTCAGATTCCGGATCTTTTTCATAGCCGACCATCGGGTCGCTGTTGACAGTCAGCGGATGCTCGTCGCTGATATATCCCATATCTGTCAGCGCCTGAATGGTGTAGTTCATATC
The DNA here is from genome assembly GCA_947625995.1 of uncultured Lachnospiraceae bacterium. GTDB lineage: Bacteria > Bacillota > Clostridia > Lachnospirales > Lachnospiraceae > CANQUC01. The sequence continues at coordinate 5,653 of CANQQN010000015.1, read as the reverse complement.
TTCGTTAATCGTGATGCTTTCATACTTGTAATTTCTTCTATACAACTCTGAAGGATTGTCGAGTTTAATCTCATATTGCAGATACTGGTCGTAGGAAAACGGCGCGTCCCCGGCGTACTGCCTTTTCAGATGTCCTTCTTCAATATCCTTCAGGATCGCTTCTCCGATGGTGATCTCTTCTTCTCTGGATAATTCCACATAGTAAGATTCATTGAAGATGTCTTCCGACGTTTCGCCATCTGCAGAATCTTCCGCTGCATCCATATCCTGCCACGACTGATTATAAAAGGTCACATTGGTTAGATCTTCCGGTACGAAATCCTCTGTCAGATAATAAGCTTTTGTAAAAACAGGCGATGAACTTACCGCTTTGATCCGGGCGATCAGGGAGGAACTGTCCGACAGTTCTTTTTCGTTATAAGGAATCTCATAATTACGATCCAGCAGTCCGCCGTTTTTCAGACGGTATCTTATGGAAATATGGTCCCATTCTTCATAAGCATCCGGGTTCTTTACGCGCCGTTTTTCGAGCATGGCTCTGTTTTCAACGATCTGCTTATGCAGATCGATCATTTCGTTGATGGCGTCTTTGTCCTGGACGGAAGAATCGTAGAAATCTATGGTCACGGATTCCACATCTTCCGGATCCGGCACCCTTCTTGCCTCTCCGTAAAGATCCATCTTTACAGAGAGCATGAGAAGAAGCGCGCAGACCGCAAAGATAACAAATCCCTTTGCCGATTCCCGGAAGATAAAGAAGTTTTTCCGTATGAGCATCCGTCCGGCAAAGAAACCAAAGGGCGTGCCAAGTAAAAAGAACAGCATGGAAAGATAAGGCATTCGTACAATGTCATAATCAAAAAAGCTGTAGAGCAGTATCGTAAACAGCACTCCGGTGCCGGTGGCAAGGAGGATCTGAAAGATCCAGGCGGTGCCTTTGAAGGCGAGGATATCTCCGGCGCATTCCACTTTCCGTTTCCGGTACAGCAGCAGGGAGACTGCCAGCAGCAAAACCGCGCAGAGGGTGTAGATGATCACCATCTGAAAGTTCAGGCGGCAGATCACAGTTCCGGTATAGAGATCGGATGCAGCCAGCGCGTCCGGATACTCTGTGACAGCGAACTCCGATCCAAGCATGATGATGGGAGACAGATATTTTGCCGCGGTGGACAGTTCAGAAGACATACTGCACCCGAATACAAAGAGTTCCTTCATCAGGCCGCCAAGCAGCCAGCACCACAGGGATACGAAATTCACGATCTGAAAGAGCACAGGCATGGTGATCACATGACCGGACAGTATGGCACAGAAGACGGCTATGGAGAAAAACACAAAGGTGATCAGGCAGAAGGCCAGAAGCAGCTTCGCGTGCAGGAGGGCATAGTATGTGATGCCGAACAGCAGCCCAAGCAGAACGGTGATCCCCTCCGCCAGCACCATGGGCAGAAGCAGCAAAGTCAGTCCGGCCAGCAGGCTGGTGATCAGGAGCGCTTCTCTGGACACCGGCAGGGCGTGCATCATATTGGCTGCCCGTTCCTTAAACAGATAGGAAAAGATCAGCATGCCGGCAAACATTGCGGCGAAAGCGATGATCACAATGAGGAAAGGCATCAGAGATGCGGTATACTCGACCAGCTCGCCGGTGAGGCCCGTCAGGGTATTGCGGTAGGTGGTCCCATCGGAAGAGTAAACGGCGCGGTTGTTGTAGATGATGCCTGACATCGCCGGGAGGATCACCAGCAGGATTAGTCCGTAGCAGATGCTCCAGGGAAAGAAACGTTTGCAGGTTTTTTTGTAGATTCCTTTATTAAAGAATGATATCTTTGATCCCATATTCGGCGCCTCCTAACTCATAAATAAAGATTTCTTCCAGTGACAGCGGCAGGGTGTCGATCATCAGCGGAGAATACGGAGCAAGCAGCTTTGCCGCCGCCTCGCGGCTCTCCCGGACGATGATGGTGTAGACCCGTCCGATGTTGGAAATATGCAGAATGGGCAGTTCCTTTGGAAAGACCGGCAGATCGCCCTCAAAGATCACCTGCAGCTTTGTGGTCTTCCCCTGAAGATCCGACAGGGAACGTTCCAGCACCACTTTTCCTTTGTCCATAATGCCTACGCTGTCGCAGACATCCTCCAACTCCCGCAGGTTGTGGGAGGAGACCAGCACCGTGGTCTCGTGTTCCGCCACGTCGGACATGAGCAGGCTCCACACCTGACGGCGCATGATAGGATCCAGACCGTCCACAGGCTCATCCAGAATGATCACATCCGGCATACAGCACACGGCAAGCCAGAAGGCCGCCTGCTTCTGCATACCCTTGGAAAGTCTGCGCAGGCTCCGTTTTTCGTCGATGGTGGGAAATGCCTCCCGCAGAAGCTCGTAGCGCTCCATGCTGAAGCGGGGATAAAGATCCCTGTAAAAGCGCATCATATCCTTCAAATTGTCATTTAAAAAGAAAAAAAGATTGTCGGGAATATAAGCGATCCGGCTCTTTAATGCCGGATTTTCATAGACCGGTTGGCCGTCGATGAGGAGTTCCCCTTCGTCGGGACGGTAGACACCTGTCAGGTGCCGGATTATGGTGGATTTGCCGGCGCCGTTGGGGCCTACAAGGCCGTATATGCTGCCCTTGTGCACATGGATGCAGGTCTGGTCAAGGGCTTTGAAGCCGCCGAATGTTTTTGTCACGTTATTGATCTGAATCATGGCTGATCGTCTCCTTTCCATAAAGCGTTTGCATCTGTTTGGTCAGTGTCTCCGGATTCTCGCCAAGGGCGAAAAGCTCGGAAACGGTTTTTCCAAATGTCTCCAGCAGACTTTCTTTGTAAATGTCCTTCACATAATCTTTGGGAGAGACAAAGGAGCCTCTGCCGGAGACGGTGTAGATGTAGCCCTCTGTTTCCAGTTCCCGGTAGGCCCGCTGGATGGTGTTGGGATTGATGGTAAGGCTGGTGGCAAGCTCCCGCACCGAGGGAAGCTTTTCGTCGGGCTTCATGACCCCGGAGACCACAAGCCTGCGAAGAGAATCCATGACCTGTTCGTAGATAGGCCGTGGATCCTTGTAGTTTAACTGGATCAATGTCCTGCCTCCTTTTTGCAAGATGTCTGAATTGAGAATATTAAGTGTATTATATGTGTTAATACAGTTATAATACAAGAGAAATAAAAAAATGTCAATAGAAAAATTGCGGAGAATGAAAAGTTTTGAGCAATGTTTTTTGGCGATCCCATTTCGGATTTTACTGCGGCAATTCATTTTTTATTTCTACTTTATCTGTGCTTGAATAGCTGCGGTTAAGTTTACCCTGTCTAGTTCTCGTTTACAAAACGGGAAAGTCGTTTACAAAATGGGAATCTCGCTTACAAAACAGGACTTTCATTTACAAACTGGGACTCTTGGATTACAAACGGGACTCTCGGCCTGCAATTCACCCCTGAGTGAACATAAGTTGTCATTAAACAATAATAAATTATCGTAAAACAATAAAATATTATTGACAAACAGATATACAGGGTTTATTATATAGAAGTAAAAAAACACAAACCCTTCCTCATGAAGCTGTCTATAACCGGAAGATCACATATAAGGATCTTGAAGCAATTTGGAAGACGTGCGAATTTATCGTGGTTGAGAAAAGGTGAGCGTTCATCGATAAACACGACTATTTTATATTACGAGGGTCTTTTGAATAAGATTAAGAAGAAAGTGAGGAAAAGATTATGGATCAGAAAAAACTATCAAACTGGCTGAAAGGGATCATCATCGGCATGGCGGTCTGCGGCGCGGTTATTTTCTTCATTGTATTTCCTGTCATGGGGACGGATGTTTTAAAAAGCTATCCGGAGTTTTCAGGGTGGTTCTGGCCATGGCTGATCTTTCTGTGGATCGTCGGGATTCCATGTTATGTTGTGCTGACATATGGGTGGAGCATTGCTTCCGAGATCGGCAAGGATCGTTCTTTTACCATGAAAAACGCGGAATCCTTGAAAAAGATCATGGTGACGGCGGTTGCAGATACAGCGGTATTCTTTGTGGGGAATCTGGTGTTTCTGTTCCTGAATATGAATCATCCGTCCGTTATGCTGGCATCGCTGTTCGTCTGTTTCGCAGGCATTTCAGTGGGGGTTGTTGCGGGCGCTTTGTCTCATTTGGTGCAGAAAGCAGCCGTTATACAGGAAGAAAACGACAGCGTGATCTGATCTTGTGGTAAAAACATTGTGCGCGCAGATTCACGACTCATCTGCCAACGGATGAAGGCCAGTTGTCAGATATAGCGAATAGAGGGGTTGTTTATGATCGTTATCAATATTGATGTCATGCTTGCAAAGAGAAAAATGTCCGTAACGGAGCTTTCCGAAAAGGTGGGGATTACCATCGCGAATATGTCGGTGCTGAAAAACGGCAAGGCGAAAGGCGTGAAATTCTCCACTTTGAACGCTGTCTGCAAAGCCCTTGACTGTCAGCCGGGGGATATATTGGAATATCGGGAGGATCCTAAGATACAGGATTTTCGCAACGCATGAGATGATATAATAACATATACGTTTGGAGTTGACACATATGAAAGAAAAAATAACGCAAATTGTAATTATAATTGTTAATATTATTGGTATCTTCTGTTTAATTTATGTTGCAATTCCATACTTGGCTCATGAAATTAGTGAACCGAATCCAGAAGCTATGATTACTTTTAATGGCTGGGAGGCCGCCGGAATCCTTTTAACGGCTGGCTTTTTTCCATTATTAGGCGCAAACATTTTTGCCTTTGAAGAGATTTTCAAAGAGAAGATCAAACTGCCATTCAGATTGTTATTTTTTCTTCCAAGCATTATATGTATGATACTGGTAATTTGCTTTTGGATTGAAGAATTCCAAGCCTCCAGTTTTTCCATGGCTTCCTTTGGTTTGTTTCTGCGGCGCAGAGCGGAAGCCATTTCAATATTCAGATAAAGACGGTCTTCCGTCCATATATCAGGCTTGGTTTCATTGAAGCCTTCCCACAAACAGTCCATCAATCTGTTCCTGAACAGGATGGCGGCGTCTTCTTTTTCGTAGTCTGTATACCAGCCCAGCAGCCGGGGAGCCAGTAATTTATGCATGGCCTCAAATAAGTGGCGGCGTCTTTCCGGGCCTGTTTTCTGCTTGCTTTTACGATTTGCATCCCCATGTTTGAGGATAATAAAGCCAATCTCCCTGCCGCTTTTCAGGAGTGTATGTCTGTCTGGTTTTCCTGAATTTTCTGCAGGCAGGTATTCATCTCTTTTGTTCCGTTTATGAAATCAGACCAGTGGTTGGTTCCTTTGGGGAGAGTTGTGAGCTTTTTCAAGTATTTGTTGATCTGCCCTATAAACTGTGACAGAAGAAACTGATAACATTCCATCTGCCGTTCCCCCTCATAAAGATGTGCTGTCATGAGTTCACGGCCGCATACAAAGGAGGGCAGGTCGATCACCAGTTGTTCCTGTGTCAGATGCAGTTCTGTGCGGCAGCGACGGATATTTTCTCCTATGTTGATAATCATAGTTTTTCTCTCCTTTGGTTTTTGAATTTTACTATGTAAGAAAAGCATAGCAAAAAATACAAAAAACGTCTATGGCGTGATTGTTTGAGAATTAAACAATTTCGAGAGTAATGTTATCATGTAAATATCT